>CAIOYU010000213.1 GCA_903862565.1 uncultured Actinomycetes bacterium
CACTCTCGATGCGGACGGTGGCGACACGCCTGAACTCCAGCACGTCCACCATCTACCGGCACTTCCCCAGCCGCGCCGTGTTGATCGGAACCGTCATCGACCGGGTGATGGGCGAAATTGACGTTGACGCCTCACATTTCCGCTCGCTGGGCTGGCGGCAGGGCTGCGAAAAACTCAGCCGAGGGGTCTTCGAGGCGTTCCGCCAGCACCGGAAGGCCGCCCTGCTCTTGGCCGATCACACCCCGATCGGCCCCAACGCGGCCGCGGTGCGGGAACGCATGCTCGCCGTGTTGATCGCGGGCGGCTTTGAGGTTCTCGATGCCGCCCGGGCGGGTGCCATGCTCGCCCACTTGATCTTGGGCTTCGCGATTCAACTCGGCGGGGAACGCGAGATGACGGAAGCCGACCGCGAGGCCTTTCGCAAGGCCATTCACGGGATGGACTTGACCCAGTTCCCGGCCACCGCGGCGGTGAAACAGGCGCGCTGGCGCCCGACAGCAATCGATGAAGAGTTCGAGTTCGCGTTGGCGATGGCTCTTGACGGTCTCAGTCGACTGCGGGGCGAATGACGGGCCGGACCCCTACAGGCCGACCTCGGCGGGTACGGGCGCGGGAGCCACTGCGAGCACCGAATCACCCACGGCCACTAGACCTTCGGTGACCGGTTCCACCCCGCCGAACTTCTTGGCGTTGAGGATGACGATCGGTGTGATCAGCGGGTAGCCAGCGGCTTCGATCACTTTCCGGTCGAAGGTCACCAGCGGCGCTCCGGCCGCCACCCGGTCGCCCTTGGCGACGTGGACGTCGAACCCTTCGCCCTTCAGCTTGACGGTGTCCAAGCCGACGTGGATCAGGACCTCCAGTCCGCTGTCCAGCAGCAGACCGAAGGCATGCCCGGACGGTTGAGCCGCCACGACGACGCCCGCCCCCGGCGCGTAGGCAGTGTCACCGGAGGGTTCGATCGCAATACCCGGACCCATGATTCCCTTGCCGAACACAGGGTCGGGTACCTCACTGAGCGGAACCACCCGGCCGGCCAGTGGCGACATCACCTCGATGACGACCCCGGCATCCCCGGCGGACTTGGTGGCCGCCGCGGCGACCAGCGTATCCGGGCTGGCCTCTCCCATCGGACCCTCCAGGTCGGCGACCGAGACCCCGGCAGCGGCCGCGGCGGCGGCCTGCTCGGGGGTGCGGTAGCCGGACAGAACCACCAGGATCATCGAGGTGAAGAACGCCGCCAGCACGGCCACCGCATACAGACCCATGCTGCTGAACGCGGGAATGGTCAGCAGCGAGGTGAACACGAAGGCCTTCGTTGTCACGCCGCCACCGAGGCCGATGATCAGACCGCCGACAAGACAGCCGACAAGCATTCGCGGGTAGATCCGCTTGAACCGCAAGTGAATGCCGTACAGCGACGGCTCGGAGATACCACCGAGAAGGCCAGCCGCCAGAGCGCCGATGGCGGTCTGGCGCATCTGCTTGTCCCGCTCTCGCCAGGCCAGGAACAGCACGCCGGCGGTGGCGCCGAAGCACGCGAAGTTCCATGCACCCATCGGCCCCTGGATGTAGTCGTAGCCGAGGGTCTGGATGTTGAGCAACATGATCGCGTTGATCGGCCAGTGCAGACCCAGCGGCACCATGAACGGATATGCCAGCGGAACGAGGATGGCGAAGATCAACGGGGAGAAGTCGTTGATGGACTTGAGGATGTTGGCCAGACCGGCACCGGTGTAGACGCCGATCGGGCCGATCAGGAAGGCCGTGAGCGGGATCATGATCAACATCGACAGGAACGGCACGAAGATCAACTGCACGTTCTCCGGGATGACCCGCTTGAGGAATTTGTAGAGCACGCCCAGCACGGCGGCCATCAGTAGTGGCGGGAACACCTGGGAGCTGTAGTTGAAGATCGTCAGCGGCAGTCCGAAGATCTTCACCACGTCGACGGTCGACCCGAATACGTTCTGAGGCTGGGAAACCTCTTTCAGTGCAGCGAAGCCCGGCAGCATGACGACCGCCATGATCGCGAAGCCGACCCACGGATCGGCGCCCAATTTCTTGGACGCGTTGTATGCGACCATCAGCGGCAGGAAGACGAAGACGCTCTGCCACATCAAGTTGACGAACTGCCAGGACGGCGGCAGCTCCGTCCGCGGATCCGCCCAGTTGGGAATGACTTTGAGCGTGCTCATCAGCGCCATGAAGGTGATGAACAGCGAAGCGCCAAGCAGCGCACCGAGAATCGGGCGGAACGAGTCGGAGAGGAACTCGAAGAACGAATCCATCCAGGCGAACTTGCCGCGCGGCCCCTTGGCACGCGCCGCGGCCTTGATGGCATCAGCGTCCTGAAGCGCGGCACCGCCGCCCATTCCGGGCAACGCCTTGATGTCGTTGTAGACGCTCTGCACGGCACCGCCGATGACCACCTGGTACCGGTTGCCGGCTTGCGGGACCGCGCCCATGACGCCCGGCACCGCCTCGATGTCGGACTGCTTGACGCCCGAGGCATCGCGCAGTTGGAATCTCAGACGGGTGGCGCAGTGTGACAAATCGACGATGTTCGCCGACCCCCCGACGCTCTTGACGATCTCCGCAGCGGTGTTCGACGGCATGGGCGCAATGCTATGACGCAACTAGGCAGGCGGGGTCGATTTCAGGCGGTCTGGCTGCACCGACCACACGATCGCGGCGGAACTCGGATCCGGGCGGGCGCAATACGCCGGGGCGCCGGTCGCGTCGACCGCCGCGGCACCGAGCACAGCGCAATCGGCGCCGATCAACACCACCGGTAGATCCATCCGAGCCGATACCGCCGGCGGCGGAGCAGTCGTCGACTCGCTCCGGCCACCGGCATCGTGGCCGCGCGGGACCAGCAGAAAAGCCGCGACCCCGGCACCGCACAGCATCAGCGCCCCCATGGCCGCGGCCACCCAACGCCGCCGGGCCGGTTCGGCCGGTCCGTCCAGCGCATGCCGCAGTGCCGCTGCGAAGTCGCTGCACCGCTCGTAGCGGTCTGCGGGGTCCTTGGCCAGGGCCTTGGCGAAGACGGGAGCGAATCGGGCCAACTCCGGACGACCGGCACCGAAGTCCGGCGGCGGCGCGCTGAGGTGCGCGCTGATGACGACAGCGGGGTTGGTGTTGTTGAACGGCGCTGTGCCGGTGAGCAAGTGATACGCGGTGGCCGCCAGCGCGTACTGATCGGCGTGGCCGTCGATGGCTTCGCCCTTGAGTTGCTCGGGGGCGGCGTAGGTGACGGTGCCGACGGTCATGTCGGTTCCGGTCAGATTACTGGTCTGGCCAAGCCAGCGCGCGACACCGAAGTCGGCCAACATGATTCGCTCGGAACCGCCCGTCGCCTCAGGGCTGCCGAGCAGGATGTTGGCCGGCTTGATGTCGCGGTGCAGCAGGTTGCGGCTGTGGGCGTAATCAAGTGCCTCGCCCACCGCGGTGACGATGTCCACGACCTCGGCGGCGGGGATGCCCTGCGGGTAGCGCTCACTGAGCAACCGGCCGGCATCGGTGCCCTCGACGTACTCCATGGCGATCCACAGCTTGCCGTCGGTCTCGCCGCGGTCGTAGATGGTGACGATGTGGGGATGGTGCAGGCCGGCCACCATCTCGGCTTCCTGGTTGAACCGCTGACGGAACTCGTCGTCGTGGCTGACCGCAGCCCCCAGTACCTTCAGCGCATCCTGACGCGGTAGCCGCGGGTGCTCGCCGAGGTACACCTCGCCCATCCCACCCAGTCCGAGGATGCGCACGATCGTGTACCCGGCGAAGACCTGGCCGTCGCGCAGGGTCATCCCGGAACGGCGGCCTTGAGCGATTCCAGCGCTGTGGCGCTGAGCCGCGCCAGTTCCTGGGCCTCACCGAGATCCAATGCAGCCGAGAAGATTTCAGCCATCCGCCGATTGGTGGCCCCTTCGACCTCGTCGTACAGGTCCTTCTTGTCGGCGCCGTCGGCGAACGGCTCGGGCCAGCCGAACATCCTGGTGTACTCCTGCCCCTTGTGGAGCATGTGCGCCTCGACCGGGGTGATGCCGGAGTTGGTCAGGACATTGAAGTGCACCGCGGCTCGCAGTTCCCGCAGCACGAACATCACCTGAATGGCGCGGGCGGGAGCGTCGTCGGCCAGCGGCATGGTGCGCCAGCCTGCATAGAGCGGCAGGCCGGCCCCCGGGGTGGCGGCGATGACTTTCTCTCCGAGGGCGGCAAGTCGGTCCATACCTTCGACCCCAGCCAGGTACTTGCGGCCGAAATCGGCGGTCTGGTTCCAGTAGGCCTCGGCGGCACCGGCGGCACCCCGCACGGCGAGCCCCTCCGACCACAGGGCGGCAACGACATCGGGTTCGAAGATCGTGAACACCGAGGCCAGTGTCACCCCGTTGGCCTCACCCAGCACGCCGCCCCGGCCCGCGACATAGGCGGCCAGCGGGTTGGTCCAACCGGCCGCCATCGCGCCGGCGAATGTCTCCGGATGCAGCATGAAGATGCCGACCGCTTCGCCGATCGGTGGGCCCGAGGCGGCGGCCGCCTCCAGCATCGCGTCGCTCATCGCCGGTCTCCTGGGGGTTAGATGGGAATCAGGCCGTGCTTGCGCTGGATGCGCTGAATCTGCTTGTCCCGCAACAGTCGCAGCGCCCTGCGTAACTGCAACCGGGTCTGGTGCGGTTCGATGACGGCGTCGATGAACCCGCGTTCGGCGGCGATGTAAG
>CAIOYU010000214.1 GCA_903862565.1 uncultured Actinomycetes bacterium
AGAAGGCCCGCGAGGTGCGCGACACCTCGCTGAAGGTGCCGCACGGCGAGTCCGGCAAGGTCATCGGCATCCGGGTGTTCTCCCGCGAGGACGATGACGAACTCTCGGCCGGTGTCAACGAGTTGGTCCGGGTCTATGTCGCGCAGAAGCGCAAGATCTCCGACGGCGACAAGCTGGCCGGCCGGCACGGCAACAAGGGCGTCATCGGCAAGATCCTCGCTCAGGAGGACATGCCGTTCCTGCCCGACGGCACCCCGGTCGACGTCATCCTCAACACCCACGGTGTTCCGCGACGGATGAACATCGGTCAGATCCTGGAAACGCACCTGGGCTGGGTGGCCAAGACCGGCTGGAAGGTCGACGCCAAGGCGGACTGGGCCAAGAACCTGCCCGCCGACAGCCTGGAGGCCCCGGCCAACACCATCGTCTCGACCCCGGTGTTCGACGGTGCCCGCGAGGATGAGCTGACGGGCCTGCTGAGCTCCACGCTGGCCAACCGTGACGGCGACGTCATGGTCAACGGCGACGGCAAGGCGATGCTCTATGACGGACGCAGTGGTGAACCGTTCCCGTACCCGGTGACGGTGGGCTACATGTACATCCTCAAGCTGCACCACCTGGTGGACGACAAGATCCACGCCCGCTCCACCGGTCCGTACTCGATGATCACCCAGCAGCCCCTCGGTGGTAAGGCGCAGTTCGGCGGTCAGCGGTTCGGTGAGATGGAGTGCTGGGCAATGCAGGCCTACGGCGCGGCGTACACGCTGCAGGAGCTGTTGACCATCAAATCCGACGACACCGTCGGCCGGGTCAAGGTGTACGAGGCGATCGTCAAGGGCGAGAACATCCCCGAGCCGGGCATCCCGGAATCGTTCAAGGTGCTTCTCAAGGAGCTGCAGTCGCTGTGCCTCAACGTCGAGGTGCTCTCCAGCGACGGCGCTGCCATCGAGATGCGCGACGGCGACGACGAGGACCTGGAGCGCGCTGCGGCGAACCTGGGAATCAACCTCTCGCGCAACGAATCGGCTTCCGTCGAAGACCTGGCTTAATAGTTACTAATCCCGCAAGGGGAAAGGGAGTTACGTGTTAGACGTCAACTTCTTCGATGAACTCCGCATCGGCCTGGCGACCGCTGACGACATCCGTCAGTGGTCCTTCGGCGAAGTCAAGAAGCCGGAGACCATCAACTACCGCACCCTCAAGCCGGAGAAGGACGGGCTCTTCTGCGAGAAGATCTTCGGCCCCACCCGCGACTGGGAGTGCTACTGCGGCAAGTACAAGCGCGTCCGCTTCAAGGGCATCATCTGCGAGCGCTGCGGCGTCGAGGTCACCCGCGCCAAGGTGCGCCGCGAGCGGATGGGCCACATCGAGTTGGCCGCACCCGTCACGCACATCTGGTACTTCAAGGGCGTCCCGTCGCGCCTGGGCTACCTGCTGGACCTGGCGCCCAAGGATCTCGAGAAGATCATCTACTTCGCCGCCTACGTCATCACCGCGGTGGACACCGAGATGCGCCACAACGAGCTGTCCACGCTGGAGGCCGAGATGGTCTCCGAGCGCAAGGCCGTGGAGAACCAGCGCGACGTCGACCTCGAGGCCCGCGCCCA
>CAIOYU010000215.1 GCA_903862565.1 uncultured Actinomycetes bacterium
ACAGCACTGGAAAAGGTGCTCGAATACGAGACACTCATCGGTGTCAAGAAGAGTTACGCAGAAATGTATCGCCGGACCCTTGAGCGAGCTCCCTGGCGAGACTGCGACTGCGGCCTGTGCGGTAAGCACGGGATTGAGATGGCCATCTTCCGGGGCAGTGAGCGCAACAAGCGGCGCGGGTTCCATAATCTGTCGGTGCTTGCCGACAGGATGAAAGCACTCGGCACAGCAGTGCCGCGGCCCCTCGAGAGGACTGCTTGTGGCTGACAGATATGAGATCAAACTGCCGGCACTTCAGGTGCGCCAGGGTGGGCGGTTTATCTACTGCTTCGCCATCGACGGCAAGGCCCTACTCGATTTCACCGCGGTCTCACGTGTGAAGAGATCCACTACTGGTGACCTTGACGGCTACCAACGCCCTGAGGTGCTCAGCCATATCCGGGCAATTCGTCGCTACATTGAGTCGCCCGAGGCGATGCTGCCGAATGCAGTCGTGCTCGCCTTCGACAACCGGGTCCGGTTTGAGCCGCACCGCCGACGCAGTTCCGTGGATTACTCCACGATGGGCGATCTCGTAATCCCAGTCGACGAAACGATAGACGAGGCCGACAAGCCAGCACTACTGGTTGATGGCCAGCAACGTATCGCGGCAATCCGAGACGCCGATGTCGCAGAGTTCCCCGTCGCGGCTGTAGCTTTCATCGCGTCCGATGAGGAAGAACAACGTTCTCAATTCATCTTGGTGAACAACACCAAACCTCTGCCAAAGGGTTTGATTCACGAACTTCTACCCGACACGACCGGTTACCTGCCACCGAAGTATGCACGGCGTCAATTGCCCGCGCTGATCATGACTCGACTCAATCGCGACGATGATAGCCCTTTCCGCGGGGCGATCGCGACGCCGACCTCACCCGGGGGCTACATCAAGGACAACAGCGTCCTCAAGATGATCGAGAACAGCCTGTACGACGGAGCTCTCTATCAATATCGGGATCCCGAAGATGGCTCCGGCGATGTGGAGCAGATGGTGCTGCACCTGAAGATTTTCTGGACTCTGGTCGAGAACACCTGGCCTATCGAGTGGAAGCTGATTCCCCGAAAGTCACGGTTGACACACGGCGCCGGAATATCGTCTCTCGGGTACGTCATGGACGCCCTGACTGACGGATATACAGCCGAGTTACTACCGGGACTGCAAATCGATAACCAATTGTCCTTTCTCTCGGATGTCACCGCGTGGTCCGCTGGAGTTTGGGATCTGGGTCCTGATGATCAACGCAGGTGGAATGGCCTTCAAAACACGCCAAATGACATCAAACTCCTGACGAATGTGCTTTTGACCCGGTTGCGTGAGTAAAACCGACCTCGGGAAACTTCAAAAACAACCCGAACGCAATTGTTAGCATTTGAAGTTCTGAAATTCACGCGTGGACCATATCCGGGGGCCGTATGCCATCAGTGGCCGTTGACGTCAACGTAACCAGTGGTGGCGTTGTAATCGACCTTCTCAGATCCCGACCTGTGCGGCTGATTCCGTCCGGCCATGCCGGCGTGGTGTTCGCTGGCGACGTGTTCCCCCTTCGTAAGGGCAACTCCATCCGCCTCGAAGACGAACGCTTCAGTAGATCTGAGTGCTCCCGGTACGTGCCGCTAGGTCAGCCGATTCCCTATTTTGATACGGTCGCACAACAGGCTCCGGTGGTCCGCCTCCGCGTCGGCAGATGGAACGTCGAAAACAACCGATTCGGCAATTATCTGGTATTCGACGCTGATGAAGA
>CAIOYU010000216.1 GCA_903862565.1 uncultured Actinomycetes bacterium
CGTCCAACCCAACTGGCGCAAGCGGGTGATCAGATAGCCCACGACGATCACTTCTTCGGCGAAACCGTTCGCGAAGGCTGCCAGCACCAGGACCGGGATGCGCCACCAGGAACTGTGCAGCGTCGAGGCCTCCACGTCCGCATTCATGCCCAACTCCCGCGCGGCCAGATAGAACATCAGCCCGGGAATGCCGATCAACGCGGCCAGGCCGAGTCCGCCGAGGACGTCGGGCCGCCACTGCAGCCGCCCGAGTCCGATCGCGGCCGGCCCTATCCCGCTGCGCCACAACAGATAGAGGCCCAACAAGCCCCATGCCACCAGCTGGCCCACCGACACCAGATTGAGCCCGAGATTGATCAGGTCGTAGTGGGACCGGTTCTGATTGAGTCGCACCCGATACCCCGGAAGTCCGGAGAGCACCGCGTCGGCGAGTTGGAGTATCGCCGCGACCGCACTGACGCCGAACGTCACCGCCAGCATCACCGCGATCTCGATGCCCAGTGGTCGCCGCTCGGCCTCGACCGCATCCGCCGGGGTGATGCTCACCTGAGCCACGGTAGCGGGAACGCCGAAGACTGCTGAGGCGCCGGTTAGGGTTGTGTGGTGGCCCGGATCGCATACCTCGGACCGGAGGGGACGTTCACCGAGGCGGCGCTGCTGAAGTTGGTCGCCGCCGGATCGGTGCCGGGTGGAACCGCGGTGGAACCGCTGCCCGAAGACAGCACGCCGGCCGCCCTGGAAGCCGTTCGTTCCGGTGGTGCGGACTTCGCCTGCGTGCCGATCGAGAACTCGATCGAGGGCAGCGTGCTGCCGACCTTGGATAACTTGGCCGCGGGGTCGTCGCTCCAGATCTACGCCGAACTGACTCTGCCGGTGGCCTTCAGCATCGTCACCCGCCCCGGCATCAGCGCCGCGCAGGTGCGCACCGTCGCGGCCTTTCCGGTGGCCGCGGCGCAGGTGCGCAAGTGGCTGACGCACCATCTCCCGGAAGCCGATCTGGTACCGGCCAACTCCAACGCCGCCGCGGCTCGCGACGTCGCCGACGGCCGGTGCGACGCCGGGGTGAGTACCGCCCTGGCAGCGCGACGATATGCCCTGCCGACTCTCGCGGAGGGGGTCGTCGACGAACCCAATGCCCGGACCCGCTTCGTCCTGGTGGGCCGGCCCGGCCCGCCGCCGCCGCGCACCGGAGCGGACCGGACGTCGGTCGTCCTACGGATCGAGAGCGCGCCCGGGGCACTGGTTGAAGCCATGACAGAGTTCGGGATCCGGGACATCGACCTCACGCGAATCGAGTCTCGTCCCACCCGCACCGAGTTGGGCACCTACATCTTCTTCCTCGACTGCGTCGGCCACATCGACGACAGCGCCGTCGCCGAAGCACTCAAGGCGTTGCACCGCCGTTGTGCGGACGTGCGTTACCTGGGCTCCTGGCCGACGGGGGCCGCGGCCGGGGCTGTGCCACCCCAACTCGACGAGGCCGATACGTGGTTGGCCGGGTTGCGTACGGGGGATGTGCCCGGCGGGAATGCACCATGAGCGGACGGCTGATCCTGGTTCGGCACGGGCAGTCTCACGCCAACGTCGAACGTCGTCTCGACACCCTTCCGCCGGGTGCGGACCTGACTGACCTGGGGCGTGAACAAGCCCGCGCCTTCGGCCGGAACCGCGCCCGACCGCCGGGGCTGGTGCTGCATTCCATCGCCCGCCGCGCGGAGCAGACGGCGGCCGAGATCGCAGCTGAGTTCGCTTCTGCTGCAGAGGAATTGACGGGAATCCACGAGGTCCAGGCCGGCGATCTCGAGGGCCGCGACGATGACGCGGCGATCGCTGAGTTCAACGCGGTCTACCAGCGCTGGCACCAGGGATCCCTCGATGTCGCGATGCCGGGTGGCGAGACCGGCCACGACGTGCTCGGCCGCTACCTTCCGGTGGTCAGCGGGTTGCGTGTGAAATATCTGGATGATCCCGACTGGACGCGGGACGTCGTGGTCGTCAGCCACGGGGCGGCGATCCGGTTGACGGCGGCGATACTGGCCGGTGTGGAGAGCAGTTTCGTTCTCGACCATCACCTGGCCAACGCAGAGGCCGTGACGCTCGTTCCGGTCACCGAGGGGCGCTGGAGTTGCGTGCAGTGGGGGTCGCTGAAGCCGCCGTTCCATCCTGAACCGGACGTCCACCCGGTCGAGGACGCTCTGCACGCCTCCGACCCGATGGGCTGAGCTGTCCTCAGACCGCCAGTCGTCCGTCCCGGTCTGATTCCCGGCGAAGCCGGTAACGTCGTGCGCGTGACGGCCCGGTTCGACGGTGTGGTCACACAGGTGTGCCAGTGGTGCGTGTCGACCGTCCCCGTCGGCCGGTTCTGTGGCTGCTGCGGTGCTCGTCTGGAGGGCGGCGAGCGGTTCCCATGGCTTCGGCCCCGCGAGTACGCGGTCTCGCCGCGCGAGTCGGTCTTCCTGCCGATGATCACCAGCTCGCTGTTCCCGCATCTGGCCCAGCCCAGCCGGAATCCGTTCCGGCTGGCGATGGCGATCATGCTGGTCGGTTTGGTCTGCGGGTCGGTACTGCGGACTCTGGGCCTGCTGGTCAGTCTTGCCGCGCTCGGGGTTCCACTGCTGTTCGTGCTCTATCTGTGGCAGAGCGAGGTCTACCAGGGGATGCCGCGCCGAGTCCTGGCCGTGGCGGCGCTGCTCGGGGCTTCGCTGGGTGCGGGGTGGGTGGTGCTCACCGGAGGCCTGATCGCCCGTTCCTACGGCATTCCGATGGCCGCCGGTTTCGTTCTCGAGAATGTGTTGAACATCGGTCTCGTCGTCTCGGTCGGCGGAGCGCTGCTGATGGTCCTGCCGGCGGTGATCGTCCGGCTGATGCGGCCCCCGGTGCACGAGTCGCTCGACGGGTTCGTGATCGGTGCGCTGGGCGCGCTGACGTTCACCGGTGCCGCCACCATCGCCAGGCTTGGCCCGCAGTACGTCGCCGGCCTGCTCAAGAGCGCGCGACCGGTGCGCGTGTTGGTCGAGTCCGTTCTCTACGGCGTGGCGAGTCCACTGACCGCGGCGGCGGTCGGCGGGCTCATCGGCATCGTCCTGTGGTTCAGGCCGGGCGAGTGGGCCGGGGTCCACCCGGCGCGGGTGCGGGCCTTCCTCGGGTTGTTCACCGCTCAACTGGGGCTGATCTACACCGCCCTCTGGTTGATCGACTCGTCCCGGCTACCGCAGGTGCCGCAGTTGATGCTGCACATCCTGATGACCGTTCTCGCCTTGATCGCGCTTCGGCTGGGCGTACAGATGGCGCTCCTGCACGAAAAGCCCGACCCCTCCACCGGGCAGCCGCTGTTGTGTCTGCACTGCGAACGGGTGGTCCCCGACATGCCGTTCTGTCCGGCTTGCGGTGTTGCTGCCCGCGCGTCGTCGCGGGCATCCCGCCGCCAGTGCAGGGAGAGCCCGCCGGTGCGGGACGAGACCGACGTGCCGCCGGATGAATCGGTATAGTTGTGGATAAGCCCGCTTCCGGGCAGGAAAAGTGAGGAAAATACCGTGTGGTCCACTCGTTTGACTCGGCAGATTGCACTCGCGGCCGGTGCGGCCGCCCTCGTCGGCATGGGCACGCTGACGGCCTGTTCCACCAAGGAGAAGCCGGCTGAGACCCCGGCACCGTCGCCGAGCTCCAGTGCGCCGGCCTCGCCGAATGCCCCGGTACCCACGGAGAAGAACCTGACTCCCGGCGGCAACAACTCGTTCTCCCCGACGGTCAAGGCGCGCCCCGCGCCGACCGCGCTGCCCGGCAACGTCATCACGGGCGGCTAAGCACGTCGCTCGCCGGGTCGCCGAGCGTGCCGACGCCGACTAGAGGATGACACTCCGGAATCTGCGGGCACTGGTCGCTGCCGCCACCGTCGTTGTGGCTTTGGTTCCCGGCCTGCGCGTTGTGCCCGTCGATTCCGGAGCCCGTATCGGTGGCCCGTACGGCAATCTGCTGGCGGCGTCCGACGACCTCGGCCCGGCCCGTACCGGTCAGGTCCGGTTGACGGCTGCCCTGCGCGGTTCTTCCCGACCGCAGACA
Source organism: uncultured Actinomycetes bacterium (assembly GCA_903862565.1). Taxonomy (GTDB): domain Bacteria; phylum Actinomycetota; class Actinomycetes; order Mycobacteriales; family Mycobacteriaceae; genus Mycobacterium. Next base: position 4,060 of record CAIOYU010000216.1, read on the forward strand.
CTGATGGCGTGGGCGTCCTCCCGCGATCTGTCGGTTCAGTGGCGGGCAGGTGACCCATGGGCCGTCGTCGCGGGCCGACCGGGTGCGCTCGCGGATGCCCTGGGGGTCCAGGTGCACGACTATCGCGGCCGGCGGGGTCAGGTGTTCTACGCGTCGCCCCAGCAACCGGCGGTGCCCGCGGTGCTGCGCAACGAAGTCGACGAACTGGGCCGGATCCTCGGCTACACCCCGCACCGGGAAGCCAAGCCCTGGGTGCCGCCTCCCCTGGAGGTTCCCGAACAGGGGCTGTCCCCGGACGCGCTGGTGCGCACCTACAACATGGGGCCGCTGCGGGAGGGCGGTTACACCGGCAAGGGCGTGACCGCGGTGGTATTCGCCTTCGACGGTTTCGACCAGGCGGACCTCGACCTGTTCTCGGCCACCTACAACTTGCCGAAATTCATCCCCGAGGTGGTCGGCGGCCTGCCCCCGGCCCGGCGGGGCGAGGCGACCATGGACCTCGAGGCCATTCACGCGGTCGCCCCCGATGCCCGGAAGGTGCTGGTCAACGCCCGCCCGACGGTCGAAGGCGACGGTGCGTACCAGAAGATCGCCGCGATGCTCGAAGACGTCGACCGGCGTTACCCGGGTGCGGTGTGGAGTTTCTCCATCGGCTGGGGCTGCGACAAGTTGATCACCGCGGCCGATCTGGTGCCGGTTCGCGCGGCGTTGTCCAAGGCGCAGGCCAACGGAACCAGCGCTTTCGATGCCAGTGGGGATCTTGCCGGCCTGGAATGCAAGGGCGGTGACGAGTGGTCGTCAGCCCCGCACCCGGACAACATCGGCCTGGACGCAGTGGCCTCGATTCCGGAGATGACCAACGTCGGCGGGACGACGCTGTCCACCGACGGCACCGGCGGCTGGCTGGCCGAACAGGCCTGGTTCGACGCGCCGCTGTCCATCGGCACGGCCGGTGGCGCCTCGGCGCTCTACAAGCGGCCCGCCTGGCAGGGTGCGCTGATGGCGAGTCGCGGTGTCGGCCAACGGCTCACTCCTGACATCTCCGCCGTCGCCGACCCGTTCACCGGTGTCAAGATCGTCTTCGGCCAGCAGGAGGTCGTCGGTGGCGGCACGTCGCTCGCGGCGCCGATCTGGGCCGGCATCACGGCCGTGATGAACCAGTATCTGCTCGAGCGTGACGGCCATCTCCTGGGCAATCTCAATCCGTTGCTCTACCGGATCGCCGAGGGGGCCCGCTTCCCGGCCTTTCGCGACGTGGTCCTCGGCGGCAATGCCGTCGACCGCGCCGGCCCCGGCTATGACCTGGTCACCGGGCTGGGCACCCCCAACGTCGACAACCTCGCGCGCGACCTCCTCGTCGCTCAACGGGTGTCGTCGTGACCGCCGCCGTACCCACGATGGAGTGCATCACCTGTCACGACGAGGTGCCCGACGGGACCTTCTGCGGACAGTGCGGGTGCGATCAGGGCCAGTCACCGGCTGGGGTTCTGCCTGCGTGGCTGCGCCCGGCACGGTTCGGCGCCGAACCTTCGGAGCGGGTGTTGCGCCCCCATCTGGTCAGTGCGCTGTTCCCGCACCTGACGAAACGGTCGCGCAGACCTTTTCAGATCGTCCTCGTCATCGCGCTGACGGCGCTGGTGACCTTTGCCGTGCTGAAGTTGCCGGCGGCCGGTATCGCCGTCGCCGCACTCTGGCTGCCCCTGCTGTTCGTGTTCTACCTGCGTGCTTCGCAGGTCGACCTCGACATCCCGCGGTCAGCGCTGTGGATCTCCGGATCGTTGGGAGCGCTGCTGGGGGTGGGGTGGGTGCTGTTGAGCGGCAGCATCGTCTCCCGCAACTACGGCGTGCCGATGGCGGTCGGGCTCGCGCTGCACCACTTGTTGCGCGCAGGCATCGTGATCCCCATGGTGGGCATGGTGCTGATGACCGTGCCGACGATCGTGGTCCGGCTCATGTGGCGCGAGAGGCGAGATGCCCTGGACGGCTTCGTGATCGGAGCCTTGGCTGCGCTGATGTTCACCGCGGCGGCGACGCTGACCCGACTTGCGCCGCAGTTCACGACTGGCCTCATCGCACACGCCAGACCGTTCAAGGGCATGGTCGTGGAAGCGGCACTGTGCGGGATCACCGTCCCGGTGACCGCCGCTGCCGCCGGCGGGATGGTCGGATTGCTGGTGTGGTTCCGTCATCCCGTTCACGCAGGCGAGGAGAACCCCGGCCGGGTCCGCACCGCCCTGATCCTGCTCACCGCCGTCGCGCTCCTGATCCACGCCGCGGTCGGTGTCATCGACATCATCGGGTTGCCGCAGGTATGGATGCTCGTCATACATTTCGTGATGACGATCGTCGTACTGCTGATTCTGCGAATCTGCATGCAGTTGGCCCTGTTGCACGAGACGCACGACCCCGACCACGACGATCAGCCGATTCTGTGTGACCGGTGTGGGCACGTCGTCCCCGACATGGCGTTCTGTCCGGCGTGTGGCGCCGCCGCGCAGGCGACACCGCGTGTGGCGCGACGCGACCACCAGGCGGTGCTGCTCACGTCGGACTGCGGTCCCGGTGAGCAGGAGTACCCCGGCTACGCGGTGCCCGCGGGGACGTATGTGGCGCCGCCGCTGCGACAGCCGCGATTCGGTTGGCTGCTCGGCAGGTGGGGCATCGGGGTGGCGATGGTGGCGGTGGCACTGGGTGTGGTGGCACTGATCCTGACTCCTAAGATTCCCCACTACCTGTGTCCGCCGGAATGCGGCCGCCCGCCGACGGGAACGCCGGTGATGGCCCTGCCGCGTTTCGATGCCGAGAAATTTTCGGTGGCCTATCCGGCCCCGGGTTCGGCCTACGAGATCAAGACCGAAAAGAGCGGCATCACAGCCAGATTCACTGCCGGCGACGGCGGCGTCATGCAGTTCTTCTCCGAACCTGCCAACGGCCGGACCGCCCGTCAGGTCGCCGACGCGACCGTTCGGAAGGCCTACCCGGACGCCAAGGTGGACTACGAGATCCCCAA
>CAIOYU010000217.1 GCA_903862565.1 uncultured Actinomycetes bacterium
CCCGAACGGCCCTCGATGACGACGTCGGCGGAGTACATCACGCCCTTGGCCGGGATGATCTGCGCGTCCGCGGGAACCGGACGCCAGTTGCCGACGGTGTAGGAGGCCGATCCGGCCGGAGTGGTGACATCGACGCTCGCCCCCAACGCGACCGCCTGCACCGGGGCTGCTGCGGTCGAAGTCGGGGTCGTGCTCGGCGCCGGAAGCTCCTCGATCTGGGGTGCGCTGTCGGGCGGGGTCGGGCGCGAACATGCGGCAACCAGCAACAGTGCCACCACAGCGGTGTTGCGCAACCTCGACATCACCCCTCGATTTCTACACCTCGACGGCGTACGGTCGCGGACCGGCACATAGCCTTTTGGCGTGGAACTTCTGCGCAATGTCGTCGTGCTCGGGCATCTCATCGGGTTCGCGGTGTTGTTCGGCGCCTGGGTAGCCGAGGCTGCCGCACGTCGGAACCGGTTCACCCCGGTGATGAATTACGGCTTGCTGATTTCCTTCTTGACCGGCGTCGCCCTGGCGGCACCGTGGCCGGCCGGCATCGTGATCGACTACGCCAAGGTCGGCGTCAAGCTGGTGATCCTGGTGGTGATCGGTGCGCTGATCGGTATGGGCAGTGCTCGCCAGCGTCGCACCGGCGAGCCCGTCGCCCAGCCGGTGTTCCTCGCGGTGGGCCTCCTGGCACTGCTCGCGGCGGGCATCGGCGTTCTCTGGCAGTAGCGAATCGAACGGCTCACCGAGTACACATCCGCTAAATTCGGTGTTTGGCTGTGACCTGATGGAGGGGGCATGAGAATCGGCATCCCGCGTTACCGTCGCGTACTTGCGCCTGTCACTCTCATCAGCGGACTCGTATCGTCGGCCCTACTGCTGACCGCTCCACCGGGACAAGCTGACTGCCCGCCAGGGGAGTTGCTGGACCCGACGACCCGGATGTGCTGGACACAGACTCCGGCGGGCGGTGCCTACGGAGGAGTCGGAGTTGGCCCGTGCGAGCCAGGTCTGGGTCTGTGCATGGGAGATATCGCCGATTACGTGCCGATATATACCGTCCCCTACACTCCCGGACCGTCGTCTCGGGCAGTCCACTAGACCAGGATGTGCCATCGGTACAGTGCACCGCGTTCAGAGGACCTTCTTGACCACGCTCGACTTGAGTTGCATGCGACCCAAACCAGGGACATTTGCGTCGATGTCGTGATCGCCGACGCCATCGGAGATGAGCCGAATTCCACGGACCTTCGTGCCAGCTTTGATAACGCCGCCACCGCCGCCCTTGACCTTGACGGTCGTCGCGATGATCACAGTGTCTCCATCAGTGAGGACGTTGCCGACCGAGTCCTTGACTGCGGCGCCGGCGTGCACCGAATCGACATCGGACACCGCGTCAGCCGACCATTCGTGACCGCACATCGGGCACACCAGGAGCGCACCCTGCTCGTAGGCGAACGCCTCACCGCACGCAGGGCACGGCGGCAACTGATCTGACATTGCGGAGAACTCCTTGCTTGGCGGTTTGTCGTGGTCAGCATCACCGATCACGACATGAGAATCGCGGCCGGTCAAACGTTGAACCGGAACTCCACCAAATTACCATGCCGAGTAACATAGTGTTATGACTGTCGGAAAGGCACCGCGACGTGCATGTATCTACCTCCGCATCTCCCTAGACCAAACCGGAGAAGGACTCGCAGTGCAACGCCAGCGCGAGGACTGCCACCGCATAGCGCGGGAACGCGGCTGGACGCTCGTCGGTGAGTACGAGGACGAGGTGTCCGCGAGCAACAAGTTCAAGAAGCGTCCCGGCTACACCCGACTGGTGAACGCCTACAAGGCCGGTGAGTTCGACGCACTGGTGTGTTGGGACTTGGATCGCCTGACCCGGCAGCCCCGCGAGTTGGAGGACTGGATCGACGCTGCCGAGGAACACGGGCTGGCCGTCGTCACAGCCAACGGCGAGGCCGACCTGACGACCGATGGCGGTCGCATGTTCGCGCGGATGAAAGTGATCGTCGCCAAGGGCGAGGTTGAGCGCAAGGCCGCGCGGCAACGGCGTGCCGCCAAGCAACGCTCCGAGATGGGCCGACCACCGCTGGGCGTGAGGCTGACGGGCTACACCGTGAAAGGCGAGTTGGTGCCGGATGAGGCCGAGTTGGTGCGCCGCATCTTCACGATGTTCCACGCCGGTGAGTCGCTGCGGTCGATCTCCAAGGCTCTGACCGACGAGCGTGTGAAGACCCGGCGGGGAACGCCGTGGAACCCGTCCACCGTGCGCGGCATCCTCGTGAACCCGCGCTATGCCGGCCGCGCCGTCTACCAAGGCGCAACCGTGCCACTGCTGGATGAGAACGGCGAGCCAACCGGCGACTACACGATGGGCAACTGGGAGCCGCTGGTATCCGGCGGCGTGTTCGACACCATCCAAGCCGTGCTGACCGACAAGAGCCGCGTCACCAACCGGAAGGGAACTGACCGCAAGCACCTCGGCGCTGGCCTGTACTTGTGTGCGGTGTGCGAGCAGCCCTGCTCAAGTTGGTCGGGCCAGCGGTATCGGTGCCGGAACGGGGCGCACGTCAACAGGTCGCGGCCACAAGTCGATCAGTGGGTGCGGTTGGTGGTGGCCGAACGTATCCGCAAGGACGGCAGGAAGATCGCTGAACGCATGAAGGCCGCAGAGGCCCCAGCGGCGCACCTCATTGGCGAATTGGAGGCGTTGCGTGACCGCCAGGCGCGCACTGAAGCCGACTACGACCTCGACCGCATCGACGGTCGCCGGTACAAGGCGAAGATGGAGCGCATCAACGCGGAGATGGAGTTGGTGCGGCAGAAGATGGCACGCGATCCCGGCAATGCCGCTCTGGCGCAAGTCCTTTCGGCTGACGACCCCCCACAGGCGTTCTTGGACGCTCCGCTGATGTCGCAGCGGTCGGTGATCAGTGCGTTGGTGACGGTGCAGCTGCACAAGGGTCAGCGTGGGTCGAAGGTGTTCGACTCCGACACGGTGGAGGTGACCCCGCGATGACGACGACGGTGACGGTGGTGTGCGACAACCCGCGCCACGCGCCCCGCAGGGTTGCCAATCTGGCGAGCTACGAGGTGACTGATGGTGACGTGGTGGGGCTGCGGCCGAGTGGCGACCGAGTCGCGGTGGACGCATGGATTGAGAACGCCATCAAGCGCCGGGAGTCGCGCGGGGCACCCGTTCCCGATGGGTATCCGGCTGCGTGCAAGTTGTGCGGTCAGCGACTGCCAGCGAACACGGAGCGGCTCCATGCCGCGATCCGCGAACACGCCGTTGACGGGCAGCAAACCTTCGTCAACCTCAGCAAACTGCGTGGTACGTTTAGCTGAGTAAGGGCAGTGGTGAGCTAGTCCTTCCCGCGACTTAGAGCGGGGCGACCGGGTGTGGCAAACCCCGGGGGTCAATCCCTCCCAGCAGTAGGGGCGATTGGTTGACCCCACGGAGTCCCCGTTGTCCATATCCAAGGAAGTAGCACGCGCACGCGGCCAAGTGGCCGGCTACAAGCGTGCCGTCAAGAACGGCGAACGCGCCGCCGACGATCCCGTCATCCCCGCATCCGAACGCAATCTGGCGTACGAACTGCTGGCCGATAAGGCGCGAAAACTGGTTGCGTCCTGGCCCGACCTCACCGACGAGCAGCTTGACCGCATCGCCGCCATTCTGCGCGGCGGTGGCGCGTGATTAGACGAAGAAGCCGCCCCGGCACCACCAGAGCGGCAACCCGCACAACCACGACGTTGTCACTTCAGGATATCGCAGGCATCCGACCAACGTGCCGCGACAACACCGGCCAGACGTGGGACCGCCGTAGGGCAGCTGCGCGGCGGCTGCCTCCGCTAGCGTGCGGGTGCCGCGATCCGTGGCCGTGTCAACACCACCGGGCCGTTACGCCTCCGAGCGAGAACCAGTTGGACGGGTGGGCGGCGGCGGCGCGGCACCTCCTAGCCGCAGGCTTCCTACCGACGTTGCCTCTTACGGTGTTGCGCGCCTTGTGGGTTCGCGGCAGCGGCGACCGTGTCCTGGCCGAGCGCGTGCGCGAGGCGGGTGAGCGATGAGTCCCGATATTCCTTATGGCCGGGACTATCCCGAGGCACCGTGGATCGACCGCGACGGCGAACCTATCGACGGCATCGCAGCGGAGGCCGGCCTCGCCAAGCCTGAGCAGCACTCCGGTCAACTTCTTATGGCCTACCGGCTGGCCGACCGCAACGCCGGCAAGCTGCTCCACGTCACCGGGTTGGGTTGGTACATCTGGGACGGCGCACGGTTCGTCTACGACGAGCGCGGTGCCGTCAAACGGGCGGTGATGAAGGAGTTGCGGCGCGCACTGGCCGAGAGCCTCAACAACGCCGAGCTACGCACCACGGTGCGGAAGTGCGAAAGCGCAAGCGGCATAAACGGAGTCCTCGACATCGCCGCCGCGATGGAGCCGCTGGCCGCCGCCGTCGCTGACATCGACACGGACCCCTATCTGCTGAACGTCGCCAACGGAACCTTCGACCTACGCACCCTGGCATTGCGGCCCCACAACGCCGCAAACCGCATGACGAAGGTCTGCCGGGGTGCGTACAACCCCGACGCGAAATCGGCGGCGTGGGAGGCGTTCCTGGCCCGAGTCTTGCCCGACGACGAGGTGCGCGGGTTCGTGCAACGCCTCGCCGGCCTGAGCCTCCTTGGCCAGGTGCGTGAACACGTTCTGGCGATCCTCACCGGCAAGGGAGCCAACGGCAAGGGCACCTTCGACCGGGCGATCCGCTACTGCCTCGGTGACTACGCGGCCACCGCTGAACCCGACCTATTCATGCACCGGGAGGGCGCACACCCGACCGGCGAGATGGACTTGCGCGGCGTGCGGATGGTGTCGGTATCGGAGTCCGACAAGGATCGACGGCTGGCCGAGGCCACCATGAAACGCCTCACGGGTGGCGACACGATCCGCGCGCGCCGTATGCGGCAGGACTTCGTGGAGTTCACGCCGTCACATACCGCGCTGATCTACACCAACCACCTACCCAAGGTGTCCGGTGACGACCCGGCGATCTGGCGGCGCATCCGCGTGGTGCCGTTCGATGTGGTGATTCCCGAGGCCGAACGCGACGGCCAGCTTGACGAGCGGCTTGAGCTTGAGGCCGACGCGATCCTGACGTGGGCAGTGCGAGGGTGGCGGGACTACCTCGAGCGGGGCCTGGATGAGCCGGCCAGCGTCAGGCACGCCACCGCCGACTACCAACTGAACTCCGATGCCGTGTCCCGGTTCGTCAGCGAGAGGTGCTTGACGGCTCCGACGTTGAAGGCGCGAACCGGCCAACTGCACGCCGAGTTCGATAAGTGGCGCGTTTCTGACGGTGCTGACCTGATGAGCCTCAAGGCGTTCGGGATGGCGTTGACCGACAAGGGCTACGTCCAGTCCGACCCGTCGAACGGTGTCCGTTGGCGGCTCGGAATCGCACTCAAAACCGATGAGGTCGACTCGGAGGCCGAAAATGGGTAATCGCAGGTCAATGCCTATGGCAGTACCGATAGCACCGATTACCGGGTTCCCCTACGAGAAACAAAATGTTCCGGGGATACAGAAAACCCGTGCTATCGGTACTGCGAAGGCCGACCAGTGAAGCGCGCCAAGGTGATCGCTCGGCGTGCCACACAGACCGGCAACCGCGTCATGTGGGTTGCCTGCCCGATCTGCGACCGCCGCCACTGGCTACCAGATGCACCCGTGGCGCGATGTAGCCGCAAGCCCGGTGAGTTCACCACGGAACGGAACGCGCATGGCCCGTAATCGCCCTGTACGGCTCTGTGCCGCATGAAATCCCAATCCGCGGGTCATTGCACCCGAACCACCGAAAGGCACCCCAGAATGACCGACCTCAACACCGATGAAGTCGTGACCACCGAGCTCGGTGCCGCCGGCACCAACGCACTCAAGGCCGAACGGGCTGCACGCAAGAAAGCCGAACGCCAGGTCCGTGACCTCCGCGCCGTCCTGACCCGTGCCGTGGATGACGCTGACGCGTTGGCCGAACGCCTCGCCGCCGCACTGGACCGGATCACCCGATGACCGATAGCCGTAACACGGTGGCGTTTCTGCTGGAAGTCCTTGCCGCTAGCCGTAACACCGGCACCACGGCGGCACCGACACCGACCCAACCCCACCCCCGGTGCCCCGAACCCGACGACGACGGCAACCCCCGTGGCCTAGTGCTACACACGACCCGATCTGGGGATTCCGTGACCCGCGAAACCAGCCGTTGCGGCCACTGCAACGCCGCCTACACCCCGACCCGCTCCGACAGCACGTACTGCACCAGCCGATGCAGACAAGCCGCCCACCGAACCCGACGAAAGGCAACCCCATGACCAGCTTTGAACGCGTACCCGTCCCACCCGACGCGCTGTACCTCACCCCCGGCGACGAAGTCACCGCCACGATGCAACCCACACCCGGCGGTGACGCGGTCGCTATCGGGTTCACCGACCCGCGCGCCGGCACTGTCCGCATCCTGCTGCACCCCGAGGCCGCGCGCGCGGTCGCGGACGGCATCGGACAGGTACTCGCGCACGCCCCATACCTGCGCGCCGAGAACGCCAAGATCAGCAACAACCGAGAGGACACCAACTGATGAGCGACACCACCGACTACGACGACCTGGACGGCACACAGGACGACGAAACC
>CAIOYU010000218.1 GCA_903862565.1 uncultured Actinomycetes bacterium
CACGATGAGAAACAGCACACCGAGGATGGCGTTGATCCGGGTCAGGACATTCGACCGGACGATGTCCCCGACGCTGCGCGAGGCACGGGAAGGAACATCGTTGGCCTTGCCGTCGGCAACCCTTGCGGCGACGTCGGCGTCAGACAGTCCGGTGGCGAGGCTGCGCGTCATGGTTTCGGGTCTTCGAGCAAGCGGCTCATCATCGGGCAAACGTTCCCATCTTGTCTTCGTCAAAATATTCCAGCGTCAGCGTGCGGCCGGCGAAGGTGGCTTTGGAAATAGTTCCGGGCGGGGCATTCTCGGAGTGGAGGGCGAAGGTGAAGACCTCGCCGTCCCAGTGCGTGAGGTCGAAGACCATGGGCCGTGCCCCCAGCGACAGCGACAGGGTGCCGTTCTTCTCGACGACGGTCGCCGGGCCCCAGTAGTCGTTGCGGTAGGTGCCGACATAGCTGCGGAGCGGGCGCGACGGCAGCGGGGTGGCCGATGGCGTCGTGCCGACGAGGTCGCCGACGGGCTTGTCCATCGCCGCGAAGGCATCGGCGTACAACTCTTTCCAGTTCTCGCGGACCTCACCGAACTCGACGAGGTCGGCGAACTCCGCGGTCAGGGTCTCCGGAACACCGGAGGGTGCGGCGTTGGTGAGCGCGACGATGGCCACGTCCGCAGCCGGGATGGCGACGAACGTCGTTGCCGCACCGAGGGAGAACGCCCCGGAATGGCTCAGCCGCACCCGGCCCGCTGGAGAGGTGCCGACGTTGAACCCGTAGCCATAGAAGCCCGACCGCATTGCCGGCTCGGCCGGCGGGCTGGACACCATCTGCGGAGTCAGCGCGGGCAGCAACGCCTTCGGGTCGATCACCTGGGCGGCACCGTAGCTGCCGTTGCCGAGAACCATCGCCAGCCAGTGGGTGAGGTCGTTGACCGAGGCGCTGACACCGCCGGCCGGCGACTGCGGGTCGGGGTTTCTGACGCACTCCGGCTGGTAGGAATCCCCCACCCGGACGTGTCCGACGGCCCTGTCCCCGCGCGCCTCGAAATCGGCGAACCGTGAACTGGTGGAGGTCATTCCCAGTGGCCGGTAAAGCACGTCAGCGCTGAGATCCTCCCACGCGGTGCCCGCCGCCGCGGCTACCGCCTCGGCGGCGGCGGTGACTCCGAAATTGGTGTAGGCGTATGAGGTACGGAACGGGTTGAGCGGCAGCAGTCTCAGCCGCTGAAGGATCGCCCTGCGGTCGAAACCGAGATCCTCCAACAGATCTCCGGCGTGGTCGGGCAGCCCGGAGCGGTGAGCGAACAGATCGGCCACGGTGAGCATGCCGGTGGCGGCCGGGTCCGCCAGCGCGAACCAGGGCAACGTGTCGACCACCCGGGTGTCCCAGCCCACCGAGGCGATGCCGACCTGGTGGGCGACGACGGTGGCGGCGATGGGCTTGGACAACGAGGCCAGCTGGAACACCGTGTCGGGATCTACTTTTTCGCCGGTCCGGATGTCTCGTACCCCGAATCCTTTGGCGTAGATCGGCTTTCCGCCGTGGACGACGGCGATCGCCATCCCGGGGATCCCGGAGGACGCCATCAGGTCGGCGGCGAGCCCGTCGAGTTCCGCGACCGCGCGGTCAACGGCGTTGTCCGGCAACGGCATCGCCGGAACCAACTGAGGCGGTTCACGCGACAGTACTGGCGACGGCTGCTGGGCAGGTGCGCCGCACGCCGTCAACGCAGTGCCGCAGGCTGTCAACGCAGCCGCCAACGTCAGAGATGCTGCCCGTCGAGCCAGTAGGGTCACGGAATCTGGTGGTGGCGCGTCACAGCCGCCACCAGCAGTCGACGACCGCCGGGTCATGCCGCCCGGACACCACGCGCCCGCCCGGTCTGGGCACGGCGACGTCTATGCACGCCGCTCGCGCTGCGGTGACAAGTCGCTCAGCCGGCTCGGCCCAGGGATGCGGGGCGAGCCGGAAGGTGCCCCAGTGGATCGGCACGAGCACTGAACTGTCCGGCTCATCGGCGCCCGCATTGAGGTCGCGGTGCGCCTGCACCGCCTCCTCGGGGTTCATGTGGATGTCCGGCCAGCTCTTGTTGTACGCGCCGATCGGGAGCAGCGTCAGGTCGAACGGGCCATGCTGCGAACCGATTTCGGAATAGCTGCGGGTGTATCCGCTGTCGCCCCCGAAGAACGCGCGATGGCGCGGACCGCGGATGACCCACGACGACCACAGGGTGTTGTTGCGGGAGAGGAACCTGCCGGAGAAGTGCCGCGCGGGGGTGCACACCAGGGTGATCTCCCCGATGCCGACGCTGGTGTTCCAGTCCAGTTCGACCACACGATCGGCGGGAATCCCCCACTTCCGCAGGTGCGCGCCGACACCCAGCGGGACGACGAAGGGTGCCCGCTGGGTGCGGGCCAGGGTCTGCACGGTGTGCATGTCCAGGTGGTCGTAGTGGTCATGGCTGATCAGCACCACGTCCAGCGCTGGTAGCGCCTCCAGATCGACTGGCGGCGGGTGCATCCGTTGCGGCCCGACCGAGGCCGACGGCGAGCAGCGTTCACTCCAGACCGGGTCGGTCAGCAGCCGGTAGCCGTCGATCTCGACCAGCGCGGTGGCGTGGCCGAGCCAGGAAACCGCCAGTGGGGACGAGATCGAAGGCGGCGGTGTGGTGTCCATCGGGATGGGCTTTCGCGGGCGGCTTTCCGAGCCGCCGGCCAACACCTCGAAGATGACCAGCCGGTTCTCCTCAAGATCCAGCTTCAGGCCACCGTCGGGTTCGAGGTTGTGGAAGGTCCCGCCCCGGCAATTCGCCGACCCTTCGGTCACCGCCCGGATCGCGGAGGCTCCCGCCCCCAGCGCCTCCGGCGTCCCTCGAACAGCGCCGAGCGCCCAACCGCCGACCGCCAGCGACGCGGTGCCGGCGGCAAGTCGCAGCGCCGTTTTCCCCGGAATCGCGGGGAACGGGTTCGGCAAGCTGGGCATCGGTCAGGCTCCCCGGAACCTCGGTGTGCGCTTCTCGACGCGGGCGATTTGCGCCTCGATCACGTCGTGGCTGGTCCACGCGCGGTGGAACATCTGCTCGTGCAGTTCCGGCCGGTCCCCGTAGGCGCCGTCGTCGTTGAGCACCCGCTTGGAGTGCCGCAGCGACAGAGGGGCCATGCCGGCGATTTCGGCGGCCCATGCCTGGGCGTCGGCCAGGGTGCCGAGCCGGTTGGCCATTCCGGTCATCAACGCGGTCTGCGCATCCAGCCGCTCGGCCGCCAGCAACATGGCCCGGGCCCGCCCATGTCCGACCAGCGAGGCGAGTCGGCGGATGCTCCAGTTATCCAGGGCCAGACCGTATTTGGCGATGGGGAACTGGAAGTAGGCCTCCGGGGAGACCACACGTAGGTCGCACACCATGGCCAGTTGAACCCCGGCGCCGATGGCCGGTCCGTTCAGGGCGGCGATCACCGGCATCGGCGCCGCGTCGATGGCCATGTTCAGGGCGATCGCCTTGTCCGGGAAGTCGGCAGCGAACACGTCGCCGGACAGGTCCGCGCCGGCACAGAACACCGTGCCCTGCCCGGTGATCACGATGACCCGAACGTCTTCGGCGGCGGCCGTCTCGACGGCTTCCCGCAGTGAGTCGACAAGCTCGGAGTTCAGCGCGTTCCGCCGTTCCGGACGCTGCAACTCGATGGTCGTCACATCACCGACACGTTCGACACCGATCATGGTCCTAGAGCCTACTGAAAGCCCGCCGTTGAAATGCCTCCTGTCGGGACCTAGCTGTCCGAACCGGCCAGCAGAGCGCACACTTGGTCGTCGGAGGTCTGGCTGAAGTCGCGGTACCCCTGGCCGACAGCACTGAAGTTCCACGGCGTCCCGACACACACCACGTCGTCGGCGACCTCACGCAGGTCGGCGACGGTATCGGCGGCACCGATCGGAGCGGCCAACACCACGGTGCCTGCTCCGCTGGCGCGCGCCACCAACGCAGCAGCCCGCGCGGTGGCCCCGGTGGCGAATCCGTCGTCGACGATCACGGCGACGCGGCCGGCCAGCGGGAGTCGTTCCCGGCCACCCCGGTAGAGCGCAACCCGCCGACGCAGTTCCTCGCCCTCCGCGTCCTGGACCGCGGCGATCGCCTCCTCGCTCAGTCCGGTACGGCGCAGCACCTCCTGGTTGAACACCCGAACCCCGCCCTCACCGATCGCGCCGAATGCCAATTCCGGCTGGTAGGGCACGCCGAGCTTGCGCACGACCAGCACATCCAGCGGGGCTCCCAGCGCACGCGCCACCTCCGCTGCCACCGGCACGCCGCCGCGCGGCAGGCCCAGCACCAGCACATCGCGACCCCGGTAGCCCTGCAGGTACTCGGCCAGCCGTCGCCCGGCCTCAACGCGGTCCGCGAAACGCTCCATGGGTCGATTCTCCTCTTCACCGCGGCCATGCCTCCCCACCCGTCAGCGCCGATCCGGCAAGATGAACGGCATGGACTCTTCGGCCAATTCCGCCTCACCGCGCGTCCTGGTCGTCGACGACGACCCCGACGTGCTGGCCTCGCTGGAGCGCGGTCTACGGCTCTCCGGGTTCGAGGTATCCACCGCCGTCGACGGCGCCGAAGCGCTGCGCAGCGCCACCGAGACGAAGCCCGATGCCATCGTGCTCGATATCAACATGCCGGTCCTCGACGGCGTGAGCGTGGTGACCGCGCTTCGGGCCATGGACAACGACGTTCCGGTCTGTGTGCTCTCTGCCCGCAGTTCGGTAGACGACCGTGTGGCGGGCCTCGAGGCCGGCGCTGACGACTATCTGGTCAAGCCGTTCGTGCTCGCCGAACTTGTGGCCCGGGTCAAGGCGCTGCTGCGCCGGCGTGGCGCGACGGCGACGTTCTCCTCGGAGACCATCCAGATGGGTCCGCTGGAGGTCGACATCCCGGGCCGGCGCGCCCGAGTCAACGGCGTCGACGTCGACCTGACCAAGCGCGAGTTCGACCTGCTGGCCGTCCTCGCCGAGCACAAGACCGCGGTGCTCAGCCGGGCCCAGCTGCTGGAACTGGTCTGGGGATACGACTTCGCCGCCGACACCAACGTCGTCGACGTGTTCATCGGCTATCTGCGCCGCAAGCTCGAGGCCGGTGGCGCACCACGGCTGCTCCACACCGTTCGGGGCGTCGGCTTCGTGCTGCGCACCCAGTAGCCCCCCCGGCACCGCCTGATCCATAAACGACAGCGCCCGCACGGTGATCCGTGCGGGCGCCGTCGTGTGAAGAAGTACTACTTCTGGTTGACGTCCCACCGCTTGAAGCCGGCCCGCCGGGCCGTCTCCTCGTCGACGAACCAGACCTCGGCGATGGTCGCCTCGTAGTTCGGGCTGTCGACGGTGTGGTAGAGCATCGAGTTCTCATTGCCCTTGATGGCCCAACCGGCAGGGCCGGTTCCATCGGCGTAGGCCTTGATGGTGCCCCGGCCATGAGGTCCGGCCGGCACATCGTCGGCTGAGACGATACGAACGGCGGACGCCGCGGCGGCCGACCCGGCCTCGTGGACGACGGCAGCGGTGCCGGACGGCAGCGTCGTGCCGCCGGTCACCACGGTCTTGGACGTCTCGGCCGACGACGTGCCCTCGGTCACCACGATCTTGGCGCTGTCGGGGGTCGTCGTGCCGCCCTTGACCACGAAGTGCACTGCGTCGGCAGCGGTGTCGTGGTGCTCGCCGGCCTTGGCGTTCCAACGGATGAAGTCCGCCTTCTCGGCGCTCTCCTCGTTGGCGAACCAGACCTCAGCCTCGATGGCCTCGTAATCCGGGGCGTCGAGGGTGAAGTAGCGCCCGGTGTCCTTGTCGCCCTTGATCGTGTACCCGGCCGGAGCGGCGGTCCCGCGGGTGACCCGGATGGACCCCTTGCCGTAGGGATCGTGCTCCAGGACGTGCTCGACCTTCGTGGCCTTCTCCGTGACGACCTTCTCGACCTTGCCGACCTTCGCGTCGACCTTGGCGCCCAGCTTGTGCGCGTCGGCGTCGATCTTGGCACCGAGCTTGTGCACGTCGGCGTCGATCTTGGCGCCGGCCTTCTCGACCTTGGCACCGGCCTTCTCCGCAGTGCTGTGCAGCTTGGCCGCTGCTCCGGTCGCCGCAGCCGCGCCCGCTGCTGCCACCTTGCCGAGGTCCGGTGCCTTGACCTTGGGAGTCTCGACACCGCCCTTGAGGGTCGCGGAGACCGTGTGGGTCTCCGGAACCTCGCGGGTGACCTTGCGGATCATCATGGCGAAGGTGAGCAGCAGGCCCAGCAGGAATGCCAGGGTCATCAGCCACCAATTGACGTTATGCATCAACGCGCTCCAATCTCACGCGAGCCGGCCGGGAAGTCGGCGATCGCTTCTTCCCTGCTGGTCCGGCTGATGGTCATCACGGTGATCACCCACGCCACCGCCGAGCCGACCAGGAAGGCCAGCAAGTACCACAACCACTGTCCCCAAAAACCCATCTCAATAACTCCTAGTTGACCTTGATCTCGGTGCGACGATTCTCGGCCTTGCCAGCCTCGGTGTCGTTGCTGGCGATCGGCTCGGATGATCCGGCGCCCTTGCTGCTGACCGCATCGGCGGTGAAGCCCTGCGACACCAGGTATGCCGCGACGGCCTTGGCCCGGCCCTCGCTGAGCGGAACGTTGACCGCGTCGTCGCCGGTGTTGTCGGTGTGCCCGATCACCGTGAGCTTGACGTCCTTACAGGCCTTGGCCGAGGTGGCGACCCGCGCCAGTTCCGCCTGAGCATCCGCGGACAGTGCGTCGCTGCCGGTCTCGAACTTGATCGGTACGGCCAGTTCGGCGTTGATGGTGTCCTGCAGTGTGTTGCAGTCGACCTCGGCACCCTTGACGTTGATGTTGTTGATGATCTGGAGGTTCGGCCAACCGGCCTTCGCCGCTGCACCAACGGCGTCCTTGACTTCCTGGGTCGGCGCGGTGCCGGTCAGGGTCAGGGTGTCGCGATCGACGGTGTAGCGGAAGTCGCCGATGTCGCCAGCGGCCTTGAGCAGTGCGCCGAGACCGGAGAAGTCCGGGGCGACCGCACCAGCGGCGATGTCGATCTTGTCGATCAGGTTGACCCCGCCGCCCAGTGCCGCCTTCAGAGCGGCCATCAGGGAGTTCTTCGACGCCAGGTCGGGCAGGAGGCCCGAGAGCGTCCAGTCCTTCCCGTTACGCAGAAGCGACAGCGGCGAGAAGTTCAACCCCGGAACCGACAAATTCGGAGCCGTTGCGTTGACACTTGGCGCGTTGATATCGACCTTTGGCTTGAGTGCTCCCCAGCCGAGCCATCCGAACAGCAGCGGGATCAGCAGCAGGCCCAGAAGCCAACCCAATCCCGGCGACCGCCGGTAGTACCGCGACTCGGTGCGCCACCCGGTTGTGGTGGCGGTCACGCGCTTATCGCCGGACCCCGTCATCGGTTCCCTCCTCCGCCAGAAACTGGCGTGTCATTTACACGAACCGGTGCAACATACGACACCGCTGGCGTTAATGCCAGGTATTCGAACCAGTTGCCCAAATCCGTTGCTGATTTTGAGCGCAGCGGGTGCTTCAGCGGCCGCCGACGGCCAGCAGGTCGATGACGAAGATCAATGTCTTGCCCGAAAGCCGGTGACCCGCGCCGGCCGGACCGTAGGCCAGATCGGGCGGAATCACCAGTTGGCGGCGACCACCGACCCGCATCCCGGGAATGCCGTCCTGCCAGCCCTGGATCAATCCACGCAGCGGGAACGAGATGGATTCACCGCGGTTCCAGGAGCTGTCGAACTCCTCGCCGCTGTCGAATTCGACGCCGACGTAGTGAACGTCGACGGTGTCTCCGGGTTTGGCCTCGGGGCCCTCGCCGACCACCAGGTCGGTGATCACCAGTTCGGTCGGGGCCGGACCAACGGGAAACTCGATGTCAGGTTTGCTCGTCACCGGGCCCACCGTAGTCGAGACTGATGGCGTGGAGCCGGATCCGACACTCGATGTCGTCGTGGTCGGCGGCGGGCACAAC
>CAIOYU010000219.1 GCA_903862565.1 uncultured Actinomycetes bacterium
CGGGTAAGTCGATATGGAAGGGCATGCGGGAGGTCGAGCCCGGAACGATCGTGACCGTTGACGAGCGCGGCATCCGGGAGCGAACCTACTGGCGGCTGGAGTCGCGACTACACACCGACGACCGGGACACCACCGTCGCCCGGGTGCGCGAGCTGCTCGATGACATCGTCCGCCGGGAGTTGGTGGCCGACGTACCCGTATGCGTATTGCTCTCGGGCGGTTTGGATTCCAGCGCGATTACAGCACTGGCTGCCCGCGACTTGAGCACCGCGGTGCGGACCTTCTCCGTCGAATTCACCGGCCAGGCAGAGAACTTCACGCCCACCGACACACACCCCACCCTCGATACCCCGTATATCCACGAGGTCGCCCAGCGCGTCGGCTCTGAGCACCACGACATCGTGATCGACCACCGAAAGTTGTCCGATCCCGCCATTCGCCGCAAGGTGGTCGCGGCCTTGGACCTTCCGAATGGCGGCGGCGAACAGGATGCGTCGCTGTATCTACTGTTTAAGGCCATCCGGGAGCAGTCGACGGTAGCGCTGTCGGGGGAGGCCTCCGACGAGCTCTTCGGCGGGTACCGACAGTTCCACGACCCCGGCGTGCAGCAGACGGACGCCTTCTCGTGGATCGCGATCGGCGCTTCATGGACCGACCCCACCGGATACATCGTCGCCCCTGAGTTGCGCGCGGAACTCGCCCTGGAAACCTACCTGCAGGACCGTTACGTCGACGCCGTCGGCGAGGTCGAACGTCTCACAGGCGAAGACGACTTCACCCACCGGATGCGGGTGATGAGTTATCTGCACCTGACTCGGTTTGTGCGAATCCTGTTGGACCGCAATGACCGGATGAGCATGGCGGTGGGCCTGGAGGTGCGGGTGCCCTTCTGTGATCACCGTCTGGTGGAGTACGTCTACAACACGCCTTGGTCGATGAAGAGCTATGACGGCAGGGAGAAGAGCCTGTTGCGGGGCGCGGTCCGCGACATCCTGCCCGAATCGGTGGTGCAGCGGGTCAAGAGCCGCTACCCCAGCACCGCAGATCCCCAGTACGGCGCCCAGATCCAAGCCCAGGCCCGCGAGGTGCTCGCCGGCGGCAACGACACGCTGTTCAGCGTGGTCGACCGCCACGCGCTGGCGCACCTGACCCGCATCGACGCCGAGTCGCTGGGGCTGTTGGACCGGTTCCGGCTGGAACGAGTCCTTGACCTGTCGGTCTGGATCGACCTTTACCAGCCACACATCATCGTCTGAGCGCAACCACGTCAGGCAGGCTCATAGCGCAGCAATGTGATGTCGTCGTCAGGGAAGTCGACGAAGACCGGCCGTATCCGCATACCCACCCGTAACTCAGACGGCTCGGCGTTGACGATCTCGGTGGCGAACCGGGGCCCCTCGTCCCACTGCGCGACGGCGATGATCTGTGGGACGTCGTTAGCGAAGTGCGGTGCGACGGGCCGGTAGGCGACTGTGTAGGAGTACAGCGAGGCCGCCCCGGAGATCTCTCGCCATTCCAGGTCATCGGCGAGGGTGCCAGGTGCCAGGACACGCGGGTAGAAGACGTAGCGCTGCGCGGAAGGCGAGTACTGGATCCGGATCGTGTGCTGCGCCAGGGCATCCCAGAACGGTTGGGTGGTCGGCGTCGGGACCGGCATCGGCCTGCTGAACTCGCTCACCTTTAGTCTCCTTCCAGTACGAGTGTGGTCTGTTCTGCCAGCACGCCGCCGTTGCCGGAGACGAACGCCCGGTTGCAGTCGGCGACCTGTGTTGCCCCGGCGCGGCCCATGATTTGTCGGGACGCGTCGCAGATGTGATGCATGCCGCCGGCGAAGCCCGCCTGGCCGTAGCCCAGTTGACCGCCGGCAGTGTTCATCGGGAAGTCCCCGCGGAAGGTGAGGTCGTGGTCGGTCACGAACTTCAGGCCCGTGCCCTTCTCGCAGAAACCGGCGTCCTCCAGGCTCAGCAGCGCGGTGATGGTGTAGCAGTCGTAGATGGACACCATGTCCATGTCAGCCGGTGACAATCCGGCCATCGAGAACGCCGATTGTGCGGCATGGATCATCGGCGTCTGCAGAGCGTTCTCGGCGTACATGACCATCTTGCAGTTAACCCGCTCCCCGAAGCCCTTGACCCATACCGGCCGATTCGGCGACCGCCGTGCCAGATCGGCGTTGGTCACCAGCACGCCGGCACCGCCCATCACCGGCATGACGATCTCCAGCTTGTGCAGTGGGGAGACGATGACCGGGCTGTTGATGACGTCGTCGACGGTGATAGGCACGTCGTGGAAGATCGCGCCGGGGTGGTGGTTGGCGTTGACCCGCTGGTCGACGGCGATCTTGGCGATCGCGCGCTCGTCGTAGCCGTAGGTGGCGCCGTAGAGCGTGGCGACTCGGGCATACGGACCGTTCTGCCCGAGTGTGCCGTAGGGGATTTCGAACTCCGCCTGCGGCGAGCCATACCGGTTGCTCGAGCCGCCGAAGTGCAGTGAGTCATTGACGTGCGGTGGCTTCTTCTCGCTGACCGGGGTCAACGGCGTTCCCGGCAGCACGCACAGCACGGCTTTGCACAGGCCGAGTTCGACGGCCGCCGCGGCCCGCCACACCATCGCCGCCGCGCTGGCCCCGCCAAGGTCGACCATCTCGGCGAAGTTCACCTTCATGCCAAGATATTCGGCAATGGTCGCCGGAGCGAAGATCGCGGTCTCCTGCAGATGCCCGGTGCAGATGCCGTCGACCTCTGTCGCGGGCAGGCCGGCGTCGGCCAGTGTTGCTGCGGCCAGGCGTGCCCACTGCTCGAGGGTGGATTCCAGCGGTCCGGTCGGCCGTTTGGTCGCGGCACGCTCGGTGTAGCCGACGATCGCTGCCTCACCACGAAGGCCCATTACCCAACACCTCCGTAAGCGTCCATTTGTCGGGCTCCTCTCGGTCTAGTTCGACGGATATGTTCACACCGGGGCGGGTGTCAGTGTCCGACGCAGCTTGTTGGCGCGGAGGCTGCGCCCGGGGCCGACGCGCTGAGCTGACCGGCCCGGGTCAAGGTGTTGGGCGCACCAGACTTGGCGTCGCTGACCCCGGTCGAGGTGATGCAATTCTGCGTTTGGCTGTTGCTCACCTGTGCCTGGGCCGACGGGGACGCGGCGAGGCCGGCGGTCACGATGCCGATGGCCAGGACCGGTCCGGTCAGGGCGGTCACCATGCGGATGAAGTTGCGGTTCATGTCGTTCTCCTGGTCTGGTCCGGAATTGGTACGACCATCGTGGGCCGCCGGTGGCGGCACAGGTGTCCGTCGGGTAGACCGTTCGGGGGTTGATGGCGCTGTCCTCTGATTGGGGGATCTCAGTGAGGTGTTTGTCAGAGTTATGCGGGGTCTAGCGTGGGCGGAATGGGTTACCTCAGCGACGACGAGTGCCAGGAGCCGGACAGCTGCACCGACAGCCGTCGTAACGAGGTCGCTCAGACGAGCCGGGATGGCGAGGTAAGCGAGTACGCCAGCGACGGTCCCGTCATCGTGGGGCCGGGGATGCCGCCCGAGGATGGTTCCTGTGGTCAGTTCGCTGTGCAGTTTCATGTCACGACTACGACGTTGGTCGGGCTCAAACGCATCGCGGATGCGCGCGGGGCGAGTGTGCCGGAATTGTGTCGGCAGGTCGTCGGTGTTTTCGTCGCACAGCAGGAAGGCGAACTGGGTGCGCTGCTCGCCGCTGAGGCCGAGGTCGCCGACTACCGGCCGAGCTTGGGCCAGTCGTAGTCGCGATACCTACCGGGACGCGACGGACCCCAGTGGCATACTTGTGGCATGGCCCGCATACGGTTGAGCACCACAGTCGACGCTTCGCTGCTGGAAGCGGCTCGGGCCCGTCACTCCGGGCCGACCGATGCCGCACTGGTGGACGACGCGCTGCGAGCCCTCCTGGCGCGGAATCGGGCACACGAGATCGACGCCGACTACGCCGCGTATGACGAAAAGCCGGCGAATCAGCCTGACGAGTGGGGCGATCTCGACTCGTGGCGGAGGGCGGCAAGCGCCTCGTGACACCGCTTCCGAATCGAGGCGATGTGTGGTGGTGTGAATTGTCGGAGATTGGTCGCCGGCCCGTCATCGTGCTGTC
>CAIOYU010000220.1 GCA_903862565.1 uncultured Actinomycetes bacterium
CAGCCAAGACTGCAACTCGCTTGGTATTCGGTGCTTTGATGCCGCCCTCGGCGAGAAGTTCCTTTATTGCCCTCACGAGCTGGATGCGTCGAGGTGCCGATTCTGAGTTGGCGGTCAAACCACCTTCCTCCTGCTCTCCGATGATGTTGCCAAAGCTTCTTGAATCTCTTGAACGGCAATCACCACGGGAACATGTTCCCAGATCCGTAGGACGGTCCATCCCTCTGACCGCAGCATCCGGTCCGTCTCGGCGTCGCGCTTGAGGTTGCGCTCGATCTTTGCGAACCAGAAGTCGGTGTAGCTCTTAGGGACGCCCCGGTGAGCCGGGCATCCATGCCAGAAGCAACCGTCGACAAACACCGCCAACCGAGATCGAGGAAAGACGAGGTCGGCGGTCCTTCTGAGCGATTCAATCGGCCGGCGATTGGTGAAAAATCGAAGTCCGCTGCGGTGGACCGCGGGCCTGATTGCCAATTCGGGTTTGGTCTTACCGGCCCGGTTGCCTCTCATACTCGCCCGAGATGCTGGCGAGGAAGCCCATGAGCGGTCCATAAGCCCACCTTAAGCCCCAGGAACAACCGCAGATCCAGCCTGGCTGGGATGCATTACCCTGCGACCCTTGCGCGCCACACACAGACTTGTCGGAGCGCCACCCTAAAATCACACTTGTGGGACTCATGGCCAAGGTGGCACCGAACGATGCGGCCCATCCCGTTGAGGTTTTCAGCATTGAGCGGGGCAGGGTCAAACGGTCACTTCTGTTGCGGTCGGGCAATGTGGCAACAACCTTTGAGAAGCTGGCGCTGATCGGTCCTGAAGTTGAGATGGGATCCCTGGGGGCTCATTTTTACGATAGTTGGTTGCGACGCAAACGACCTTCCACCAGTCTGCTGACGAACCCGATCACTGTCGTGGATCTCTTCAGCGGTTGCGGGGGTTTGTCAGTCGGTGTGCAGGAGGCAGCACGAGCGACCGGCTATCAGCCCGTGCATGTCATGGCGGCAGACACCAACGCGGCCGCCTTGAGTGTTTTCGGAGCTAATTTTCCAGAAGCCGAACTTTTGCCATCGCCGATAGAACAATTTGTGGATGGCGATTTAGCCGATGCCAAGACCGCGGGTGAGCGACGACTGTCTAGGCAACTCGCCGGCCTGGATCTTGTAATCGGAGGCCCACCCTGCCAAGGCCATAGCGACCTAAACAATCACACGCGTAGACAAGATCCTCGGAACAACCTTTACGTCCGCATGGCTCGCTTTGTCGAAGTAGTGCGGCCGCGACTGGTCGTGATTGAGAACGTGCCCGGAGTGATGCATGACAAGAGTGGCGCTGTCCAAAGATCCGTTAAGGCGCTTCGTTCCGCCGGGTATAAGGTCGACCATGGCGTAGTTACGGCAACCGATTTCGGCGCTTCGCAAAACCGGCGCCGGCATATTCTGCTCGCATCGAGAGATCAGGATGTGCGGCCAAGCGTGGCAGAACTCCACACTCTGTTTGGGGCTCCGGCTCGATCGGTGTTGGACGCAATCGGAGACCTCGGACTGGAACCGGAGCGCGGTAATTTCGGTACACCTGCGAAGCATTCATCGGTGAATGCGCGCAGGATCAAGTATCTGTTTGACCACGACGTTTGGGAACTCCCTGATTCAGAGCGCCCCGACTGCCACCGCTTGAAGCCACACAGCTATGTTGCGGTTTACGGACGGATGTACGCGGATCGGCCGGCCCCAACGATCACCTCTGGTTTCGGAAGCACGGGCCAAGGCCGATTCGTTCACCCAAATGAGCCGCGGACACTTACCCCGCACGAAGCAGCCAGACTCCAAGGATTTCCCGATTGGTTCGATTTCACCGCCGCAACAGGCCGAAGGGCATTACAGGAAATGATCGGCAATGCTGTGCCATCGCGATTGGCGTACGTAGCGACAGCAAGTCTCCTGCGATGACGGGACTAAGAGTCGCCGGACTTTTCGCCGGGATCGGCGGTATCGAAGTCGGACTCATGGCCGCAGGCCACCACGCAGAGATTCTCAACGAACTAGACCCAGCCGCCCGCACCGTCCTCCGCACTCACTTCAGGGATGTGCCGATTACGGGTGACGTCCGGGACTTGGCGGCGCTGCCAGCCGTAGACCTGGTTGCAGCTGGGTTCCCCTGCACAGATATCAGTCAAGCTGGCCGGAAGGTCGGTATCACCGGAGCGCAATCCAGCCTTGTTGATCAGATTTGGAGGCTGATCGGCAGCGCGCGCCGGAAGCCAGAATGGCTCCTACTTGAAAATGTGAGTTACCTGCTGTCGTTAGACAAAGGCAACGGCCTTCGCCACCTTGTGGATTCAGTTGAGAACCTCGGCTATCGATGGGCCTACCGAGTCGTCGACGCTCGTGCTTTCGGCGTACCTCAACGGCGGCAACGGGTTGTCTTCTTGGCTTCAAGATCTTCCGATCCCCGCGAAGTTCTTTTCGCCGACGACGTCCGCGGCGAGCCCGAATATGACGACCGAATCGGCGAGGTCGACGGCTCTGTCGGTTACGGCTTCTATTGGACCGAAGGCTTGCGCGGACTTGGTTGGGGCAAAGATGCGGTACCAACCATTAAAGGCGGGTCAGCTTTAGGCATACCGTCGCCCCCTGCCATCTGGTACCCGGATACCGGAGAGGTCGGGACACCTCAAATCGAGGATGGCGAAAGGATGCAAGGCTTTCCTGCTGACTGGACGTTGCCGGCCGTCGACAGCGGTTGCCGACTGACCAAGAGAGCCGGAATCCGATGGAAGCAGGTAGGCAACGCGGTGTGCGTCCCAATGAGCGAGTGGGTCGGCGAACGCCTGCGGAATCCCGGAAAGCCAGTCGAAGGCCATTGGGATGAACCGATTCTGACTGGCCGTTGGCCTCAGGCCGCGTACGGTTCAGGCGGCAAGGCGTGGCGAGCACCCGTATCAGTGCGACCGCGGATGGACCCATACAGCCTCAGGAAGTTCCTGGATCTCCCTCTGACCCCATTATCGGAAAGAGCGACGGCCGGATTCTTGTCCCGCGCAATGCGAGGAAACCTTCGCTTCTCCGATGGTTTTCTTGAAAGCCTTCAGAAACATCTGGAGTCGTGGCGATAAAGCGGTCTTCGCTCCTCGCCATGATCGCTCAAGTCATGCAGCAATCAGGGCATTCAGCTTGCTACGAAGTTGGTCTGGTCGACGGGGGGTGCCGGAAACGGCAGACGTCCGTGCATCTTCAGGCGAATGCACTTGACTCACCGACCCGGATGCC
>CAIOYU010000221.1 GCA_903862565.1 uncultured Actinomycetes bacterium
ACCATCCGCGTGCCGTCGGCGATGGCGTGGTGACTGCGCAGAATCATGGCACTGCCCTTGCCGTAGCGCTTAACCCAAATCGCCTGCCATAGCGGACGATCGTGATCAAGCATCTCGGTCCGGTGGGCGGCGACCAATTCCTGCAACGCCCGCGGATCGTTGGGCTTGTTCAGCGAGACCAGTGCGACGTGATTGTCGACATCGAAATTCGCATCGGGTTCCCACCACCAGGAACCGTCGTCGTCTTTGACAGCGCGACTGCGGAACACCGGGTAGCGGTCCAGGAGTCGCTCCTGAACTACCTGCCGCACCTTGGCGAAGTCCAGCGGCTCGGCCGTCCAAATCACCGAGTCGACCACCATCAGGTTGTTCGGGCGGTCCATTTCCAACCAGAGGGCATCCTGTACGCCGAGTCGGCGTCGCTGCTGCATTGCTACCTCCGATGACTCCGGGCTCCGGACCGCGGGCTCCGACTCATTCTTACTTGATCGGCGGGCCGCGCGTCGGGGTCTGCCGAACGTAGGGCCTTTAGTCACGAGGTCGCGCCAAGAAGTCCGCGACGTCGGCCGCGGCGCCGGCGTCAGGGCAGTTCGAAGTGTTGGTAATCGACCGGGTCAGTCCAGGCGCCGCCCCAGCGCCAGCCACGATCGGTGAACGCTCGCACGGCCGGGGAGTCGGCTCGCAGCAGCCCTAGATCGTCGCGACTGCGGTCGAGGTAGCGGGCGGCAGTCTTAGGCTCCAGGTTCCCGTCAGCGTCGATGTAGGGATTGACGAGGGGGTTGACGTCCACGGCGCGGCCGTAGGCGTGCAGCGACCAGCCGTCCCCCAAGGCGCGACAGTTGAACGCCGAGGTGTTGTTGTCTCGCATCGACAACTCGTCCTGCGCGCCGGGATAGTTCTCAACGGTTCGGATCTTCTCGATGGGATAGCGCAGGCGCTCGAGGTCGTCGAAGATCGCGATGACGTCGTCGACGACGTCCTCATGCACCACGAGTTGACCTCGATGCGTGCCGCCGTCGAAGCCGAGATAGTCGAGTTCGACGCGGCGCAGTGACGCCGGTGCGACGGGGCATTCGGGTCGCCAGGTGGTCCCGAGGTCGGCGGCGGTGACCGGATGCACCGTGGCCGGTTGACCCGACGGAGCCGGTGGTGGTCCAGCAACCGGAGCCGCACTCGACGGGGCGGTACCGGAGGTGTTGGCACTGGACGGGGTGGACGTCGGAGGCGATGGCCTGGTGGTGCACTGCACCGTGACCGCACCGACGACGGCCAGTACCGCGACCACTCTTTTGCGCTGGCTCACTTCCCCGCGATCACATCACGTTTGTCGGACTGGGGGATACCGCGACACGGTATCCGCTCGTCATCGCCGCATGCGGAGCCTTCAGCGTTGCCGCCCGGCGCGCGCCGCGGCCG
This sequence comes from uncultured Actinomycetes bacterium, assembly GCA_903862565.1. Taxonomy (GTDB): domain Bacteria; phylum Actinomycetota; class Actinomycetes; order Mycobacteriales; family Mycobacteriaceae; genus Mycobacterium. The sequence continues at coordinate 1,417 of CAIOYU010000221.1, forward strand.
CTCCAGTCGGCTTGGACTGGTCCTTGTCAGGCGGCGCGTGCGTTCGGCATTTGCTCGTGATTGGAAAACCCTTGTTCAGCCAGACGGGTGTGCGGCGGTGGTATGGCGGGCGCGTTTGCTCCGGCCCGGGGGATGTTAGTGCAAATCGTCCGCGCAGGGATCCGTGAAACTACCGAATCTTGCCGCACGCCGATTACCTAAACGATGCGGTGCCGATTACTTAAACGATGTGATGAATGTGCCCCTCAGCAGCGCCGCGATGCGCGGCCCGGAAGGCGAACGAGAAGGGTACTGCCACTAAGAACGCACCGCCGATCATGTTGCCGATGCCCACCGGGATGATGTTCCAGGTCAATGCGACCCACCAGCCGGGGCCCTTCCCTTCCGCGGAGATCAGACCGAAGTAGGCCATATTGGCCACGCTGTGCTGGAAGTTCGCCGCGCAGAACAGCGTGACCGCGAGCATCACCGGGATGTACTTGCCAATAATCGTCCGGCCCATGGTGGCGAAGAACGCGGCCATGCCCACCATCCAGTTCGCCAGTACCCCGGACAGCATCGCCTGGAACCAGGCAGTGGGCGTGCCGACGGAATGGTAGTAGGTCTTCTTATCGACGAAGGCCTGCAGCGTCGCCTGCATTTCTGGCGGATAGACCTGGGCCCGGGAGATCAGCCAGCTAGTCACAATGGCGCCGATGAAGTTGCCGATCAGTGCCAGCACCCAGAACACGACGAGCCTGCCCAGCAGCGGACCCGGCGGATGCTGAAGCAGGGTGGACGGCAACACCACATTGGCTTCGGTGAACAGAATCGCCCCGGCCAGGATCACGAAGAAGAATCCGGCCGAAAAACCGAAACCCTGCAGCAGATATCGCAGGCCGAGCACCTCCACCTGTTCTGACAGGAGCACCGAGAACAGGGCTCCCATGGTGATGAAACCGCCGCCCATCACCGACAGCACCATGATTTGGGGGATCGTGGTGTCCCGGATGCGGTGAATCCCGGCGCGGGACAACTCCTGGATGACGTGTTCGGACGACAGATCTTGCTGGGGTGGTAAAGCAGCGGTGCCGGTCATGCGACTCCTGTCTAAACGTCTTACCGCCAACGAGAACAATGCGGAGCTATCGTGACATGGCTAGCATCGCACCGAAGGTGACCGCCGAAGTGGGACGGGTGACGCATGAAGCCAGGTGAGCCGGATCCACTTGAGGCGTCGCTAACCGGTCGCCGCGAGGGCCCGATCACTCTGGACGATTGGGCGGGAGGTCTGCCGCAAAACCGCGCTCAACTGCCTTCGGTGCGGATCGGCCGGCGATGGTTCAGCAGTCTCTGGCTGGTGCCACTGGGGATTATCGGCCTGGTGCTGTCGATCGCTGTGGTGCGCGAGATGACCCGCTACGGCTGGTACCAGGACTTCATCACGCGCTATCCGGGCACCTCGATGGACTACGTCGATCCCGTCGATTCGGGCTTCCCGTGGTGGCTTCGCTGGCAACACTTCCTGAATCTGCTGTTCATGATGTTCATGATCCGGGCCGGCCTTCAGATCCTTGCTGACCACCCGCGGCTGTACGTCAATACTGCGTGCAAGCCGGATACCGAGTGGATGCGGCTGCGCGATGCGGTGCCTGCCGACCGTCGCGACCCGGAAGATCCGCAGCGGGTCTGGACAGCGAAAATGGACTCGGTCGCACTGCCCAAACACATTGGGCTGCCGGGCATCCGGCACACGATCGGCCTAGCCCGTTGGTGGCACTTCACGTTTGATCTTTTGTGGCTGATCAATGGCGTGGTGTTCATGATCCTGTTGTTCAGC
>CAIOYU010000222.1 GCA_903862565.1 uncultured Actinomycetes bacterium
GCGGTCGCCGGATCCATCGCCACCGCCGGCAGCGCCGCGGTCGCCGGATCCATCGCCACCGCCGGCAGCGCCGCGGTCGCCGGATCCATCGCCACCGCCGGCAGCGCCGCGGTCGCCGGCAGCCTGCTGATTGTGCTGTGCGTGCTGATGCGTGACTGCGTCGGCTGTATCGGGTGTTTCTCGTGCCGCCGCTGCCTCGGCTGTGCGGGGTGCGCCCGGTGTCGTGACTGCATCGGCTGTGTGGGGTGTTACAACTGCTCGGGGCTGCGCAACGCCTCCGGATTGCGCAACGTGCACCTCTAGCGCGACCGCTGGCCCGCGAAGTGGCGTCGCACGCCGGCCAGAAGCGCGGCGTGGATCGCAACCGTGCGGTCCACCACCAGGCCCAGCACCGGCCGGGGCGCGCTGATCCGCAGATACTCCAGCACCCGGGTGCCGGTTTCCAACGGTTCGAAGGCCACCACCGCATCCAGGCGAACCGTCGGCATCGGGAAGATCTCCGCGCTCAACGCGCCGGCGACAGGCACCTGTAGGCGTGCGGTATAGAACAGCGGCACGGTCAGTAATCCCAGGGAGATCCCGTCGCGCACCTGGTAGACGTCGTGGCCGTCGTCGGCGGACGTCTGCCGCCGGACGGCTCGGATCGAACCGCGTGGGTTGATCTCGGGGATCCGCGACAGGTCCACGCAGTAGTCGCGGACCTCGGCAGGCTGGGCGGGCACACCCTCCGACAGAATCCGGTCGGCGTGGCCGATCACCCGCACCACGGGCTTACTGCGCCGCAGCCTGCAGCACCCCGATTTGATCGGGGCAGTAGGTGGTGATCGCCGCGCCGACGAACTGCCATGCCTGCGTCTGGGTACTGCCCAGCTGCAGGTTCTTCAGCACGAACGCCGACGATGCGTAGGCGTTGCCGTCGACTCCCTTGTAGAGCCGCTTGCACATGATCTTGCCCAGCCAGGCGTTGTAGTCCCTCGGCCCGTAGATGCCGTAGCCATGCAACTGGTTAGCGAAGTCGATGTCGGGGTCAGCGTGGGCGGGAACGGCCAGTCCGACAGCCACAACGGCTACCGAAACCGCGGCCGCGGCGCCGCTTCTGATGGTCATAACCCGAATTGTAAGCCGATCAGTTACATCAGCTAACCTCTTCATTGGTGTTCGGTCCACGATCGCAGGGAATCCAATGGTCAAGCTGCTGAAGCGCAAGAAGGCTTCAGTCGGCGTGATCATTCCGATCACCGAAAACACTGCGAGCAATCAGCACGTGGGGGCTCACCCGGCAATTCCGCGATTCGTCCGCCTGTTCTCGGTGCCGATCCTGCTGTTCTGGCTCGCGCTGGTGGTCGTGCTCAACACCACGATCCCCCAGTTGGAGGCGGTCGGCCAGGCGCACTCGGTGTCGCTGGCCCCCGACGACGCGCCCTCGCTGCAGGCGATGAAGCGGGTCGGCGAGAACTTCAAGGAATTCGACTCAAACAGCGCGGCGATGCTGCTGTTGGAGAGCGACGCACCACTCGGCGACGCCGCCCACGACTATTACGACACCCTGATCGCCAAGCTCAGGGCGGATTCCCGCCACGTCCAGAACGTTCAGGACTTCTGGGGTGACCCGCTGACCGCGTCGGGCGCGCAGAGCGCCGATAACAAGGCCGCGTACGTCCAGCTCTACCTGTCGGGCAACCAGGGCGAGCGCCTGGCCAACGAGTCGGTTGAGGCGGTGCGCGACATCGTCGCCAAGAACCCTCCCCCGCCGGGCCTGAAGGTCTACGTAACCGGTCCCGCGGCAATGGTTTCCGATCAGCACCTCGCCGGCGACAAGGGCGTCGAGAAGATCACCGCGGTGACGCTGGTGGTCATCTTCGTGATGCTGATGTTGGTCTACCGCTCCATCGTGACCGTCGTCCTGGTGCTGATGATGGTCTTCGTCCAGTTGGCCGCCGCCCGTGGAATCGTCGCGTTCCTGGGATTCCACAACGTCATCGGGCTGTCGACCTTCGCGGTGAATCTGCTGACGACGATGGCAATCGCCGCGGCAACCGACTACGTCATCTTCATCATGGGCCGCTATCACGAGGCCCGGCTTGCCGGCGAGGACCGCGAAACCGCCTTCTACACCATGTATCACGGCACCGCGCACGTCATCCTCGGCTCCGGCCTGACCATCGCGGGCGCCACCTTCTGCCTGCATTTCGCCCGGCTGCCCTACTTCAAGAGCCTCGGCATCCCGCTGGCCATCGGCATGTTGATCGCCGTGATCGCGGCACTGACGATGGCGCCGGCCGTCCTCACCATCGGAAGCCATTTCGGTCTGTTCGACCCCAAGCGGGCGATGAAGACCCGCGGCTGGCGCCGGGTGGGCACAGCCGTGGTGCGTTGGCCGGCCGCGATTCTCATCGCCTCGACCGCGCTGGCCCTGATCGGACTGCTGGCCCTGCCCTCCTACGTCACCAGCTACAACGACCGCAAGTACCTGCCCTCGGACATCCCGGCGAACCAGGGATTCGAAGCCGCGGACCGGCATTTCCCCCAGGCTCGGATGAACCCCGAGATGCTGATGATCGAGACCGACCACGATCTGCGTAATCCGGCCGACATGCTGGTGGTCGACAAGGTGGCCAAGAGCATCTTCCACATCCCGGGCGTGGGACGGGTGCAGGCCATCACCCGGCCGCAGGGCACCCCCATCGAACACACGTCGATCCCGTTCATCATCAGCGTGTCGGGAGCCACTCAGCAGTTGAACATGTCCTACATGCAGGACCGCATGAAGGACATGCTGAAGATGGGCGACGAACTGCAGACCACCATCGACAACATGGAACGCCAACTGCAGTTGATGGGCCAGATGGTCGGGGTCACCCACGACATGGTCAACCAGACCAAGAAGACGGTGGCCGACACCAACGCCATCCGGGACCGCATCGCCAATTTCGACGACTTCTTCCGGCCGATCCGCAACTACTTCTACTGGGAACCGCACTGCTACGACATCCCGGTCTGCTTCGCGATGCGGTCGGTGTTCGACTCCCTGGACGGAATCGACACGCTCAGTGACGATCTCGCCGCGATGGTCGTCGATATGGACAAGATGGACACGCTGATGCCGCAGATGCTCACGGTCATGCCGCCGATGATCGAGAACATGAAGTCGCAGCGGACCATGATGCTGACCATGCAGGCCACCATGGGCGGTCTGCAGGATCAGATGCAGGCAATGCAGGACAACGCCACCGCTATGGGGCAGGCGTTCGACGCCGCCAAGAACGACGACTCGTTCTACCTTCCGCCGGAGGTGTTCGAGAACGAAGAGTTCAAGCGCGGCATGAAGATGTTCATCTCACCGGACGGAAAGTCGGTGCGGTTCATCATCGCTCACGAGAAGGACCCGGCGACCCCGGAAGGCCTGGCACTGATCGACAAGATCAAGAACACCGCCTTCGAGTCCATCAAGGGAACCCCGCTGGAAGGCTCCAAGGTCTACCTCGGCGGCACCGCCTCGGCGTACAAGGACATGCAGCACGGCGCCAACTACGACCTGCTGATCGCCGGAATCGCCTCGCTCTGCCTCATTTTCATCATCATGCTCGTCCTGACCCGCAGCGTGGTGGCCGCCGCGGTCATCGTCGGAACGGTGGCACTGTCGCTGGGAACATCGTTCGGGATCTCGGTGCTGATCTGGCAGCACATCCTCGGCATCCCCTTGCACTGGATGGTGCTGGCGATGTCGGTGATCATCCTTCTGGCGGTGGGCAGCGACTACAACCTGCTGCTGGTGTCGCGGTTCAAGGAGGAAATCCACGCCGGGATCAACACCGGGATCATCCGTTCGATGGCCGGGACCGGCGCGGTGGTGACATCGGCCGGCCTGGTGTTCGCCGCCACGATGGCCTCCATGCTGGTCAGCGATCTCATGGTGGCCGGCCAGGTGGGTTCCACCATCGCCCTGGGCCTGCTGTTCGACACCCTGGTGGTCAGGTCGTTCATGACGCCGTCCATCGCGGCACTGCTGGGCAGGTGGTTCTGGTGGCCGCAGGTGGTGCGTCAGCGGCCCGTCCCCAGTCCGTGGCCGGAACCCGAGTCCCCGACCGCACCCGAACCCGAACTTGTGAGCGCAAACTCAGGAGGACCATCATGACCGGTATGACCAACTTCATCGCTCGCGCCGGCGCGGCAGCGATCGGAATCGTTATGGCCGCGACGGCAGCCCCGGCCTCCGCCTTCGCCGACGCCACCGACGACTACCCGATCCCGCACCGCATGATCATCACGGCGTGCTCCGCCGAGCAGATCATGGCCGCCGCCCGGGACGTCACGCCGGTGTACTACGAGCGCTACATGATCGACTACAACAACAAGTCCCCGCAGGTCCAGCAGGCGGCCCAGGACTACATCCATGACTTCTTCGCAAAGAGCCAGGCTGATCGCCGGGCCTGGTCGGAGGAGATGGCCACCAACATCTACTCCGATCCCCTGGTGTTCCAGTGGCCCAACCACGCCAAGCTGTTCTTCAACAACAAGGGCGTGGCGGCGCGGACCACCGATATCTGCGAGCAGTACCCGTCGGACCCGTCACTCTGGGTGTGGACGTCCTAAACGGCGGTTGCCACGGCGCCGACGCGCCAGACTCCCCACTTTGCTGCATCTGGTAATAAGAACCTGAGAGTGGGTACAGTTCGGTAAGTCCGTCGCCATTTCGCCGACGGTCCGGATTTGCCAATGACGGCGGCCTCGGTTAGCCAGAGCAGGAGTCGGGAATGAGTTCTCCCAAGGGTGGCACCGCGAACGTCGGCCGAATCGGTGCATTGGCCGTGACGCTGGGCGTGGGCGGCGCAGTCTTCAGCGGCGCAGGTATGGCCTGGGCTGACACCACGGGGCAGCAGGACACCCCGACGCAGCAGGACACGGCCTCCGTATCGGCGCACGACAGCGGTGCGACCGGAAAGTCCGCAGCCCGGCGGGGCAACCGCGCCGCTCTGCCGGAGCGATCGACCTCCCGGAATGACGGCGCATCTCGCGGCGGCGTGCCGGCGGCCGCGGCGATCAGCGCGCCGACCTTTCCGCCGGTACGCAATCGCAGTGCCGTCGCCGGCGCCCTCCCCACGGCCATCTCACCTTCCGTCTCAACGGCCATCCCGACCCCCGGCTCACCTGACACCGCGACCGCCCCGGTCACCGTGTCGATCC
>CAIOYU010000223.1 GCA_903862565.1 uncultured Actinomycetes bacterium
CCCGCTGGCTTGGTGGGGCCGCCAAACCGTGCGGATGCGGCTGGGCACCTCCGTGGTGCAGCTGTCGGCGCGCACCCCGACTGCATGTGCGATGGCCTCGCTCACCCTCGACCACCTCTCCGGCGGCCGGCACATTCTCGGCCTGGGAGTCTCGGGACCGCAGGTGGTCGAGGGGTGGTACGGCCAGCGGTTCGCCAAGCCGCTCGCGCGCACCCGGGAGTACGTCGACATCGTCAGGCAGGTGTGGGCGCGGAAAGGGCCGGTGACGAGTGCCGGTCCGCATTACCCGCTGCCGCTGGGCGGTGAGGGCACCACCGGTCTGGGCAAGGCGCTCAAGCCGATCGTGCATCCACTGCGAGCGGATATCCCGATCATGCTCGGCGCCGAAGGTCCCAAGAACGTCGCCTTGGCCGCGGAGATCTGCGACGGCTGGCTCCCGATCTTCTACTCACCGAGGGTGGCCGACATGTACAACGAGTGGCTCGACGAGGGCTTCGCCCGCCCGGGTGCCCGCCGGAGCAGGGCAGACTTCGAAATCTGCGCCACCGCGCAGGTTGTCGTCACCGACGACCGTGCGGCCACGATGGAGATGATGAAGCCGTTCGTCGCCCTCTACATGGGTGGGATGGGATCCGAGGACACCAACTTCCACGCCGACGTCTACCGGCGGATGGGCTACGCCGAGGTGGTCGACGACGTCACGAGGCTGTTCCGATCCGGGCAGAAGGAGAAGGCCGCCGAGATCATCCCTGACGAGTTGGTCGACGACGCCGCGATCGTCGGCGACGCCGATCACGTCCGCAAGCAGATCGCGATCTGGGAGGCCGCAGGGGTCACCATGATGGTCATCGGTGCGCGCAGTCCCGAGCAGATCCGCGACCTCGCAGCGCTGCTATGACCTCAGCGCAGGACCGTGGCATCCCCGAACGTCATCTCCACGTTGCCGATGGATCCGGACACCATCGGACGTTTGGGCAGTCCGAGGGACGCCAGTTCCCGCGCGTACGGATGATCGCCCAGCCTCAGGGTCGCACCGCCGGGGCGGAAGCGCACCTTCGAGTTCGTCATCTCCCAGGGCACTTCACGGGTCGTACCGTTGGCGTATGTGTAGGTCTTGAGCACCCGCGCGTCCGTCGACGGAACCGGCAGCCCGCGGCGGAACTCCAGGCCGGCGATCAGTGCGCCACCCTCGGAGATTTCGACGCCGAAAGGGTGGCGGTCGTGAACGGTGAAGTCCGCCATGATCTTCGGAAAACCCCAGATGCTGCGGCCCGCCTCCAGGGTGAACGACTGGTCGACCGGCAGGTGATGGATGAACGCGGCGGCGTCTCCCAGGGCCTTGAGACCGCGCGCCGTCGAACCGGGTGGGTTCACCATGACGCAGGTGCCGAACTCGTTGTAGCGGCCCAGGTCGCCGTCGAAGTAACGGGCGAGCATCAGCGTCACGACGGCACGGCCCGGACGGAATCGGCAGACCTGCAAGCCGCTGTAGTCGATCAGCCGCTGAGCGTTGTCGGCGGGCACCGAGAACATCGCGGTGTGCACGTCGGCCTTTCGAATGCGCACCGGCATGGTCACGAGGGCCCCGGCGACGGTGTACTGAGAACCGTCCACGGGTTTAACTGTAGAGGGGAGTGGCGGTTGTGAGCGGAAAACCAGATCTGGATCTCACCGACGGCGACTTTTTCGCCGACGGCGAAGCCCGCGCTGCCTACCGATGGATGCGGGCCAACGAACCGGTGTTCCGCGATCGCAACGGACTTGCGGCGGCGGCGTCGTATCAGGCGGTGCTCGACGCCGAACGTCGTCCCGAGGTGTTCTCCAACACCGGCGGTATCCGCCCGGACCAGCCGGCGATGCCGTACATGATCGACATGGACGACCCGGCGCATCTATTGCGGCGGAAGCTGGTCAACGCAGGGTTCACTCGTAAGCGGTTGACCGACAAGGCTTCCAGCATCGACATGCTGTGCGATGCGCTGATCGACGCCGTATGCGAACGCGGCGAGTGCGACTTCGTCCGCGACATCGCCGCACCGCTGCCGATGGCCGTCATCGGCGACATGCTCGGCGTGCTACCTGCGCAGCGGGCGACGCTGCTGAAGTGGTCCGACGATCTGGTCTGCGGGCTGAACTCCACGGCTGACGAGGGCGCATTGCAGGCGCTGATGAACGCCTTCGCCGGCTATCAGGCCTTCGCGATGGAGACCATCGCCGCACGCCGATCTGAGCCTGCCTCGCCGGGTTCACGCGAAGACCTCTTCTCGATCCTGGCCCATGCCGAGGTCGAGGGTCAGCGGATGTCCGACGACGAGATCGTCTTCGAAACCCTGCTGATCCTCATCGGCGGTGACGAGACCACGCGGCACACGCTGTCCGGCGGTGTCGAGCAACTGCTGCGCCACCGAGATCAGTGGAAGCAACTGGCCGACTCGGCGTTGATTGCGGGTGCGGTCGAGGAGATGCTCCGCTGGACCTCACCGGTGAAGAACATGGCCCGAACCGTGCTGCGCGATGTCGACTTCCACGGCGCCACGTTGCGGGCGGGGGAGAAGATGCTGCTGCTGTTCGAGTCCGCCAACTTCGACGAGTCGGTATTCGGCGACCCTGAAGTCTTCCGCATCGACCGGAATCCGAACAGCCACCTGGCATTCGGATTCGGCACGCACTTCTGCCTGGGCAATCAATTGGCCCGGTTGGAAGTCGCCACCATGCTGCGCAAGCTGGTGGCCCGCTTGCCGGACCTGCGGTTGGTAGACGACTCGACCCTGCCATTGCGGCCGGCGAACTTCGTCAGCGGACCGGAGGCGATGCCCGTCGTCTTCACCCCGACGCCGCAGCGCCGTACTTAGTTCCCAGTCGACTTGATGAGATCGCGAATGGTGGGTCCGAGGGCTACTGCTTGGGGAACGCTGATGTGTGCCACATCTCGATAGCGCACGAATGATGGCGCTTCTGTCGAACAGTAGTCGTCGGGACACAGCGACCTCGCTGGATCCCATACGCTGACTTTCGAGGCGTGGGTTACGGCGGCAATTACCGCACGTACCGCGAGCTGGTCCTCGAGTGCTTCCTGCAGCGTCCTAGTCACGATGCAACCTCCTCGCAAAATAGTTAGGACACTGCACTTAGTCGGAGCCCAATTTCGCGCGTGCGGAATTGTCTGAAACACAAGTACTTGATGCCCCGCAGTGCGTAGCTCGTTCACGGTTCGGCTCAACCCAGTGGCGAATGCCTCCAATTTCTGGCTTGGCTCTGCAGAAAGATCTGCCGTCGAGGTTCCGGCTTCGATCATCTTGTCAGTGGACCAGTAACCATCAAAGTTGGAGATAAGGATCAGACCTGCCTCAGCATGTTTAAGAAACTCGAGTGTACCTTTCACGTAACTGCGACAGCCGGGATTGTCCGAGCCTGGCTTTGTGCTTCTCACTTGAAGGTCGACGAAGGGACAAGCGTTTGTCGTTGCAATCCAGACTGGACGCCCCAGATCGTGTCCCGTCTGCACCACGCCGTCGCTGAAATGATCCGCGTTGGAGTCCCCGAGGAGGTATATCGGTTTGCCCTTGTCATTCCGATTCCAGATGCACCTACTCGGAGTGGAATCGCTGAGCGGTTGGCTCCTGTCACAACCATGTTCGCTTCCGACGTGAAAGGTGAGCGTAGCGGCTTGGAAACGACGCACGGGATCTAGCCACCAGCCGTGCGCTGCGCTGCACCATAGTGCAATGCCGAAGAGCACCGGCGGAACGACAGTGGCTGCCATCAACTGGGTCCAACGACGCGATGTGAGTGAGGAGAGGCTTCTGATCGGTTGCTCGACCCATTCGTAGGACATGATCGCGGGGACGAATGACACCGACGCCGCTACAAAAACCATCGTCGCGTTCGTGGGCCACAGGAGTCCGGCAAAAACGATCAAGGGCCAGTGCCATAGGTAAATTGAATATGACCAGTCACCAAGCCGAACCATCGGTCCACTTGATAAGAGGCGTGAGGGGGCGGAGGCTGGGTTAACGCCGGAGACGAGCAGTAGCAGCGTGCCAGAGACTGGCAGCAGAGTCCACGCTCCGGGAAACGGTGTGGTTTCGTTGATAACAAGTGCCGATGAAGCGACAAGGATAAGGCCCGCAACGCCCAGCAAGGTGGAGCAATTGGCTACTTCGACTCTCCGGCGCGATAACGCGAGCGCAAGCAGAGCGCCCACAGCAAATTCCCAGGCTCGCGTGAACGGGCTGTAGAAGCCAAGCAGAACGCGTGCGCCCGGAAAGAGGTTGTTGCCGTATCCCCGAGACCCGGCGACAGCCAATGTGAAGGAAACCAATGCGACGCTTGCAACAACGAAATGCGGAACTAATGGCAGTGAACGCTTGCGCGCGAGAGTCCAGCCCAGCACCATGAGGGCCGGAAAAATTATGTAAAACTGTTCCTCCACGGACAGTGACCAGGTGTGCAGGAGTGGGTTCGTTTCAGCGGCTGCATCGAAGTATCCGCCAGTCGTGCGGGCGATTGCAAAGTTCGCTACAAGTAGCATCGCGCCGATTGCTGTCTTCCCGCCGGTTTGTTGCGGGCCTAGTGGAGACGCGATTAACGCTGATATCAGCACCGTAGCCGCCGTTAGCAGCGCTAATGCAGGCGTGAGCCGCTTAAAGCGGCGGAGATAAAACTGTTTGAAGTCCACCTGCCGAGTTCGCTCCCACTCGCGGCCCAGCATATTTGTGATCACAAATCCGGAGATCACGAAGAACATGTCGACGCCGACGAATCCACCTTGGACTGGCAATCCGGAATGGAAGGCAACCACGAGCAGCACGGCAATGGCGCGCAACCCCTGTATGTCATAACGCCTTCCCCCGTACATGGCCCGCCCTACACCAACGTTTTCCGGTGCATGCGATGGATCCGGCATCGTCTTTTCCTCCCCGTCGTCAGATCGGATTGTCCGTGGATGGTTCGCCTCGCGTGACATGACGCACTCGCACAACATGACGCAATGGCGAGGAACCTACACCCGTGTGCTGCTCCGCGACGATGTCAACGAACACGTTACGAACGCGAATGACCGGGTGTGAAAGGCTTCGGTGGGGATGCGAGCGGCTTAACTGACTGGCCAAGGCTGCGGCTTACCGGCCCTTGAACTGCGGCGGGCGTTTCTCTTTGAAGGCCAGCGGTCCTTCCTTGGCGTCCTCGGAGAGGAACACCTCGATGCCGATCTTGGTGTCGATCTTGAGCGCCTCGTTCTCGGGCATGCCCTCGGTTTCGCGAATAGAGCGCAGAATGGCCTGGACGGCCAGCGGCCCGTTCGCGGCGATCACCTCGGCGATCTCCAAAGCCCGCTCCAATGCCTCCCCGTCGGGGACGACATGGCCGATCAATCCGATCTCCAGTGCCTCGGCGGCGGTGATGTGCCGGCCGGTCAGCAGCAGTTCGCAGGCGATCGTGTACGGGATCTGGCGTACCAGCCGTACCGCCGACCCGCCCATCGGATATAGGCTCCAGCGCGCCTCGGCGACACCGAATTTCGCGCTCACGCCGGCCACCCGGATGTCGGTGCCTTGCAGGATCTCCGTGCCCCCGGCGATGGCAGGGCCTTCGACGGCGGCGATCAGCGGTTTTGTGAGCCGCCGGCCCTTCAGTAGGCCGTCGATGCGCGACGGGTCGTAGCTGCCGTCTTTGAACGAATCACCCGGCGGCTTGGCGGTGGCGGCTTTGAGGTCCATGCCCGCGCAGAAGTAGCCGCCGGCGCCGGTGAGGATGCAGACCCGGATGTCGGGATCGTTGTCGACGCGGTCCCAGGCCTCGACCATGATCGAGAGCATCTCGCCGGTCAGCGCATTGCGGGCTTCGGGGCGGTTCAACGTCACGATCAGGACGTGCCCGCGCTGTTCGATCAGGGCGTCGGCCATGGTCACCGCCTTGCGTCATGGAGTTCTGAAGGACTGTAACAGGTTCTAGTTTGGGCACTGTGACTCTGAACATTGCCCTGACAGGCGGTTCGTCTTGTCTTCAAGTTCGGGCATGGATCACGGCGTGTCCGAGGGCCAAGGGCCTCCAGTTACCTGGTCACATCAAAGGGTCAGCATCACAGGCTGCTGCGGTTTAAGGTTGTCTCCGAGGGACCCCTTCGGACCCGAACCGCAGGCGGTAGCCGTGCGTGAATTGCGTGATTCGGAGAGGTGGCTTGCATGAAGGCCTACCACGTTTATGTTTTTTACGACCCGCTGAAAGCTGCCGCGGGGTACCACGAAGTCGCGCCGCGACCTTTTGAATTAATCACCCATATCTACTCATGCCTCAACCACACTCAGGTCAATCCGGACATTCCGTTATGCCTGGTCACCGATGAGCGGACGAAGAAGTACTACGATTCGTTGAATATAACAAAGTTGTATGACGAGGTCATCACGGATCTGTTTGACGACTACCCGCGAGAGCGGATATCGCCCGCTTACTGGGCTTCCCCGAAAATATGGGCGATGTCGAGGCTCGAGGCGCCATTCGTCGTGTTTGATACCGACTTGGTTCTTCACAAGCCGTTGGCGGACTTCACGGATTGCGATCTGCTCTACCTGCACCGCGAGACGAGTTCCGTTTACCCGAACATTTTCGACATCGTTGGCCCGCACGGATTCAGTTGGGAAGACGATTTTGTCCGATCCTTCAGGAACACGCAACCGATGAACTGCGCTGTCGTAGGGATGTTCAACGATGCCTTCAAGTCAGATTATGTTAGGCGTTACTTCGACTTCGTTCTCGACTCAACTGGTGAGTTACTGTTCGCGACGGAAAAGTCACGTAAATTCTACCCTTGGTCTTCTGCTCAAATCGCAATGGAGCAGTGGCTCCTCGCAGCCGTCGCCGATTACTGGGGGCGCTCGATGGGAACACCGATCAGGACTCGGGCGGTGTGCAAGGCCACATGGTCGTCGGAGCGTTTCTTCCCCTTTGATATGGACCTTGGAAGCGAAGCCGTCGCGGCCGAAGTGGACTCGTCTTTTTATCACCTCTGGGGAGCGAAACTGCAGCAGAACAATAAGGGAAGTTCGGGATACTTAGAAGTCCGGGAAATCCTGAAAAGCGGTAGGCACATCGTCGAAGGAGGGAACCCGCGATCGCAGGCCGTGATCGAGCTTTTTGAAAATCTCATCGATTCCCTTTGAGCTTGACTATCCGCTTCGGATAGCGCGTAGCACCCGCGCGCAGGGCTCGGCATCGTATTCACACATCGCGGAATTGCCCAGAACGCTAACCGTGAGCCTTAGCGCAAGTGCGCTCCGAGGGCCGTATCTCAAGCCTTGTGCGATGCACTTGTGAAGGACTGTAACAGGTTCTAGTTTGGACACTGTGGCCCTGAACATCGCCGACCTCGCCGAGCACGCCATCGACGCTGTGCCCGACCGGGTGGCCCTGATCTGCGGCAACGAGCAGATCACCTACGCCGAACTCGAGGAGAAGGCGAATCGCTTCGCCCACTACCTCACCGACCACGGCGTCAAGAAGGACGACAAGGTCGGCCTGTACAGCCGCAACCGCATCGAGATCGTGGTCGCGATGCTGGGCGTCGTCAAGGCCGGCGCGATCCTGGTCAATGTCAACTACCGCTACGTCGAGGCAGAACTGCGCTACCTGTTCGACAACTCCGACATGGTGGCACTGGTCCACGAACGTCAGTACTCCGACCGGGTCGCCAATGTGCTCCCCGACACCCCGAACGTCACGACCATCCTGGTGGTCGAGGACGGCAGCGACAAGGACTACAGCCGCTACGGAGGCGTGGAGTTCTCCACCGCTCTCGCTCAGGGCTCACCTGAACGCGACTTCGGCGAACGCAGCCCCGACGACATCTATCTGCTCTACACCGGCGGCACCACCGGATTCCCCAAGGGGGTGATGTGGCGGCACGAAGACATCTACCGGGTGCTGCTCGGTGGAACCGACTTCGCCACAGGTGAATTCGTGCAGGACGAGTACCAGCACGCTCAACTGGCCGCGGCGGCTCCGCCGATGGTCCGCTTTCCCATCCCGCCGATGATCCACGGCGCGACCCAGTCGGCGACGTGGATGGCACTGTTCGCCGGTGGAACCGTGGTACTGGCAACGGAATTCGACGCCGAGGAGGTCTGGCGCACTGTCGCCGACCGGAAGGTGAACCTGCTGTTCTTCACTGGCGACGCAATGGGCCGCCCGTTGCTCGACGCGCTGGAACACTCCGAACGCGACCTGTCCTCGCTGTACGTGCTTGCCAGCACCGCCGCACTGTTCTCGCCCAGCCTCAAGGAACGCTTCTGCGAACTGCTGCCCAACCGGGTCATCACCGATTCCATCGGTTCCTCGGAGACGGGGTTCGGCGGCACCAGCATCGTCGCGAAGGGCGCCACCCAGACCGGCGGCCCCCGGGTCACGATCGACAAGAACACCGTCGTCCTCGACGACGAGGGCAACCAGGTCGTGCCGGGGTCCGGGGCGCGCGGCATCCTCGCCAAGCGCGGCAATATCCCGGTCGGCTACTACAAGGACGAGAAGAAGACCGCCGAGACCTTCCGCACCATCAACGGCGTGCGGTACGCGATCCCGGGTGACTACGCCCAGGTGGAGGCGGACGGCACGGTCACGATGCTGGGCCGCGGTTCGGTGTCGATCAACACCGGCGGGGAGAAGGTCTACCCCGAGGAGGTCGAGGCTGCACTCAAGGGACACCCGGACGTGTTCGATGCGCTGGTGGTCGGGGTTCCCGATGACCGCTACGGCCAGCACGTCGCGGCGGTGGTCGCACCGCGGCCCGGTACCCGGCCGACGTTGGGCGGGCTGGATGCGTTCGTACGTCAGCAGATTGCCGGGTACAAGGTCCCCCGCAGCCTGTGGCTGGTCGACGAGGTCAAACGCTCACCGGCGGGCAAACCCGATTACGCCTGGGCGAGGAAACACACGGAACACGAGCCGGCCGGCGAGTCGACCCGTTAAGGCTTACACCCGGCGCGCCGCGAAATCCGCTGCCTGAGAGACCATCCCGTTCACCCCGTAGAGAAGATGGGTGATGACGTTGTTACTCCCTACCTCGCCGGAGCAGACCGGATCACCGTCGTTGCACAGGTCGATGGTCTTGTTCGCGTAGAGCGGTCCGATCACCAGCGGCGGAATCTGCATGGAATTGAGCAGGTTCGCCGAAGGCTTGCCGAACAGTGCCACCGCAGCGACTCGATCGGCCACCGCCGGCCCTGCCGTAGCGCCGTTGGCGGTCAGCAGTGCCATCACTCCCGCACCCTGGGAGAACCCCCCCAACACCATCTTGGTCCCAGGGCACCGGGTTGCCATGTCGCGAACGTGATTGGCTGCGTCGGCCTCGCCGGCGAGGGCCGACGAATAGTCCATGGTGGCGGGGTAATTCACCGGATACACCGTGACGGTCTTGGCGCCTCCGATATCGGAGGTGAGGGCGTCGACGAATGTCTGTCCAGTCCCGCCGAGGCCTGCCGGCTCATTGGATCCGCGTGCAAAGGCGATGTCGACGTCGGGACACGGCTCAGCGATCGCAGAGGGAACAGCGATCAACGGCAGCACCGAGATCAACGCGAGCAAAGCGATTCTGAGTGTGAGCAGCACGGGCGTCACTCTATCTCCGAGATCTCGAAGACCGGATCGGCACAGTTCAGCGCCTCGGCAGCGAGTACCCGTTTGAGCGTCTTGAACGTCTCGGTCCGCGGTAATGAGGTTGCGATGCGCACCACCGCCGGCCACTGCTTGGGCCCGAGGTCGTCCTGGGC
>CAIOYU010000224.1 GCA_903862565.1 uncultured Actinomycetes bacterium
GACCGCACGGATGGTCAAGTCCCGGCTGGACAGCGAACTGGTCGGCAACGTGTCGATCCGGGTGGTCGACATCGGCCGTCCCGATGCCTGGGAGGTCCAGGGCCGCGGCGAGTTGGCGCTGGCCGTACTCGTCGAGCAGATGCGCCGGGAAGGTTTCGAACTCACCGTCGGCAAGCCGCAGGTGGTCACCCGCACCATCGACGGCAAACTGCACGAGCCCTTCGAGGCGATGACCATCGACTGCCCCGAGGAGTTCGTCGGCGCCGTCACCCAGCTGATGGCCGCCCGCAAGGGCCGCATGGAGGAAATGGCCAACCACGCCGCCGGGTGGGTCCGGATGGACTTCATCGTGCCCAGCCGCGGTCTGATCGGATTCCGCACCGACTTCCTGACCCTGACCCGCGGCACCGGCATCGCCAACGCCGTGTTCGACGGATACCGCCCATGGGCCGGGGAGATCCGGGCCCGGCACACCGGATCGCTGGTCAGCGACCGCACCGGCACGGTGACGCCGTTCGCGATGATCCAACTCGCCGACCGCGGCCAGTTCTTCGTCGAGCCCGGCGACGACACTTACGAGGGCCAGGTCGTCGGCATCAACCCGCGTGCCGAGGACCTCGACGTCAACGTCACCCGGGAGAAGAAGCTGACCAATATGCGCTCCTCGACGGCCGACGTGATGGAGACCCTGGCCCGGCCGCTCGAACTCGGCCTCGAACAGGCCATGGAGTTCTGCGCCGAGGACGAGTGCGTCGAGGTGACTCCGGAGATCGTCCGGGTGCGAAAGGCCGAGTTGGACGCCACCATGCGGGCCCGCACTCGGTCGCGCGCCAAAGCGCAGAAGGCGTGACGCCGACTTCGGGTCTCTGGTCGATACCCTGAAAGGCGTGCTGACCGGACCCCGCAGGCTGCAGGCGGCGTGCACGGCGTTGTCGGTTGTGCTGGTCGCCGCCTGCGCGGCGGATCCGCCGCCGGCGCCGCAGAGCACGGCCACGCCCAAGGCGTCCTCGTCGCTGCCGAAGGCGTCGCAAGTCATCGTCGGGATCGACTCCATCGGAGCCGGGTTCAACCCGCACCTGCTCAGTGACCAGTCACCGGTGACCGCCGCTGTCAGCGCGCTGGTGTTTCCGAGTTCGTTCCGCCCGGTGCCCGATCCGAACACCCCGACCGGGTCGCGCTGGGAGATGGACCCGACGCTGCTGGTGTCGGCGGCGGTGACCGGCAACGCCCCCTTCACGGTTACCTACAAGATCCGTCCGGAGGCGGCCTGGACCGACAACGCGCCCATCGCCGCCGACGACTTCTGGTACCTGTGGCGTCAGATGGTCGCCCAGCCCGGCGTGGTGGATCCGGCGGGCTACGACCTGATCACCGGGGTGCAGTCCGTGGATGGCGGTAAAACCGCCGTCGTCACGTTCTCCCAGCCCTACCCGGCCTGGCGTGAGCTGTTCAACGACCTGCTGCCCGCCCATATCGTCAAGGACGTCCCGGGTGGTTTCGCGGCCGGACTGGCCCAAGCGCTGCCGGTCACCGGCGGCCAGTTCCGGGTCGACGCGATCGACCCGCAGCGCGACGAGATCCTGCTCGCGAGGAACGACCGTTTCTGGGGACAACCGGCCAAGCCCGACCAGATCCTGTTCCGGCGGGCCGGGGTTCCGGCGGCGCTGGCCGACTCGATCCGTAACGGCGACACCCAGGTTGCCCAGGTACACGGCGGCGCGGCGGCGTTCGCTCAACTGTCCGCGATCCCCGACGTCCGCACCGCCCGGCTGATCACACCCCGGGTGATGCAATTGACGTTGCGAGCACAGCAGCCCAAGCTCTCCGATCCCGTGGTGCGCAGGGCGATCCTGGGCCTGCTCGACGTGGACCTCCTGGCAGCCGTGGGTGCCGGAAGCGACAACTCGCTCACCCTGGATCGGGCCCTGGTGCGCGCTCCCAGCGATCCCGGATACGTCGCCACCGCACCTGCGCCGCTGAGTAAGGACGGGGCCCTGGCGCTTTTCACCCAGGCCGGATACCAGGTTGACCGCAGCGCGCCGGAGTCGCTGGTGCCGCCGCCGGACGCGCCCGGAGCCGGTCCCGGAGATCGCAGCGCGCAACGCCGCCCGGAAATCACGCGTGGGCGAGTCAGCAAGAACGGGCAGACCCTGGCCCTGGTGATCGGTGCCGCCGCCAACGATCCCAGCTCGGTGGCCGTGGCCAACACGGCCGCCGACCAGTTGCGCAGCGTCGGCATCGCGGCCACCGTGCTCGCGCTGGATCCGCCGACGTTGTACGGGCCCGCCCTGACGGCCAACCGGGTGGATGCGATCGTCGGTTGGCATGCAGCAGGGGGTGATCTGGCGACCTCGCTGGCATCTCGCTTCGGCTGCCCGGCGCTGGAGACGGCCAAGATCGCCACCACGCCGGCGCCTCCCGCCCCTCCGCCGGTCACCAGCCAGCAGCCAGGAGCCAAGCCGCGCCCGGAAGCTGTTCCGCTGGTCCGGGTGCCGTCGAACCTGACCGGCGTCTGCGACCGCGGGATTCAGCCGAAGATCGCCGGTGCGCTCGACGGCACGCTGGGAATCGACGCGGTGATCGCCGCCGTCGAGCCGCGGCTGTGGGCGATGGCGACGGTGCTGCCGATCATGCAGGACAGCACGATCGTCGCGGCGGGGCCGAGCGTGCGGAACGTCAGTCTGACGGGGGCGGTCCCGGTGGGGATCGTCGGTGAGGCCGGCAACTGGGTGAAGGTGCCCCAGTAGTCCCGGTGCCCCAGTAGCACCAGTGTGTGATGACAGCCGCGTGTCGATCGCGGCGTGTCAGGCCCGTTTCATCCTGCGAGCAACGACAGGAAAGGGTAGTCTGCCGTCTTGCGGCGGCGCTGGATACGCTGATTTCTGGTACTTCTGCCGGCCATCCTCAGCATATTTTCAGCGGCTTCCGGTGTTTCGGTGGGATCTTTTACCCCTGGCTATCTGAGCTCTGACCTGTGATTAGGTCCAAAGACCCGGCACCGGCGAGGAATCCAGGGTACAAAGTCACTTCTGGGACGGTCTTCTCAGGAAGCCTTGTGGTCTCAGGAAACTATTTGTTAGGCTCCAGCTAATCGCACGACAAACTAGACCTTGGAGAACATCATGACCTCGCAGTCGACCTCGTCCATTCCTGCAGCCGGCCGGGTGCGGCGCGGCATGCTCCGGGTGGCCCCGCTGGTCACCTCGGGCGCCGCGATCGTCGGTGCCGGTGCCTTCCTCATCGCTCCTCCGAGCGCCCCCTCAATCTTCGCCGCGGCGCCTGCGGTGCAGTCACACGACGTCGAGCTGACCGCGACCGGTGATTTCATCGGCCAGGTCGTCGGCTTCTTCATCGGCAACGGCGCCGACGCCGCGGCCGACTGCGCAGGCACGGCCTGCAACGGCGGCAACGCCGGCATCCTGATCGGCAACGGCGGCAATGGCGCCAACGGCGGCAAGGGCGGCAACGCCGGCGTGCTGTTCGGCAACGGCGGCAATGGCGGTAACGGCAATATCGTGGTCACCGGCACCAATGCGTTCGGACTGTCGGCCAACGGCGGCAACGGCGGCACCGCCGGGTGGATCTCCGGTAACGGCGGCAATGGTGGTGCCGGACGGAGCGCTACCTACGTCACGGCCGGCGGTGTCACCATTCGCGTGTTTGATGCGGGCAACGGCGGCAACGGTGGTGCCGGAGTTGGCTTAGGTAACGGCGGTGCGGGCGGCAACGGTGGCGCCGACGATGCCGTGGCCGCCTATGAGGGCGATCCCACCTCGGCCAACGCGACTGGCGGCAACGGCGGTCGTGGCGGCAACGGCGGTCTCATCTGGGGCGATGGCGGTCGTGGCGGCAACGGCGGCGTGGGCCGCGCTGTGGCAGGTAAGGCCATTGGTGGCAACGGCGGCGCCGGCAACTCCTTCTTCGGTCTGATCGGCAACGGCGGTGGCGGCGGCAATGGCGGCACCGCGTTGAGCCAGGAGTTCGGCACCGCGGGCGATGCCATCGGTGGCAACGGCGGGGTCGGCGGCCGCGGCGGGTCGATCTGGGGCAACGGCGGCAGTGGCGGCTCCGGTGGCGGTCTGCCCGCTTTCCTCGTGCCGGGATCGTCTGCGGTGTCGGTGTTCGGAACTTCGAAGGCTATCGGTGGCAACGGCGCCAAGGGTGGTGACGTGACGTGGGGTCAGGCCGGAATCGGCGGCTTCGGCGGCACGGGTGCCGTGGCGGGTGGCACTGCGGTCGGCGGCAGTGGTGCCGCCGGCGGCAGCGCAATGCTGCTGGGCACCCCCGGCGTCGGCGGTGCCGGCGGCTTCGGCCAGGTGATCCAGAACGGCAACGGCACGGGCACCGGCGGTGCGGGTGGTAACGGTGGAGGCAGCAACGTCGTCTTCAAGGCTGGCGGCGCGGCCGGTGCGGGCGGCGACGCTCAGAGCTGCCTCGGCAACGATTGCTCGACGGTTGATGGAACCAACTCCAAGGCCCTGACCGGTGGCGTTGGCGGCATTGGCGGCAAGGGCAGCTACTTCGCGCCTGGTGGTGTTGGCGGCAAGGGCGGCAGCGCCAGCAGCGCCTCGGGCGCAACCGGCCCCAACAACGCGGGTACCGGCGGAGCGGGTGGCACCGGCGGCTGGTTCTCCACCGGCGGCACGGGCGGAGCTGGCGGAAACTCAAAGGGTGCTGCGACTGGCGCTCTGGGCAAGGGTGGAGCCGGCGGCAAGGGTGTTCTCGGCAAGGCCGGAGCTGCAGGCGCCAACGGGACCCGCACGCCGTAGGGTTTGTCCACGCGAGTGGACCTGCGGAGGGTCGGCTGCTTCGGCAGTCGGCCCTCCGTCTTTTTGCGGTAGTCTCCGTCGGCCTCGTCGGCCTCGTCGGCCTCGTCGGCCTCGTCGGCCTCGTCGGCCTCGTCGGCCTCGTCGGGCAAGATGGGCGACACGACTGAATGACAACTCGAGGAGGGAAGTGCCCACCGTCCCGCGGCTTTTGTTCGTCCACGCACATCCCGACGACGAGACCATCTACAACGGCGTGACGATTGCCCGGTACGTGTCCCGGGGCGCCGAGGTCACCGTTCTCACCTGCACCCTCGGCGAAGAGGGCGAGATCATCGATCCCCGGTGGAGGCAACTCGGCGTGGATGCCGCCGACCAGCTCGGTGGGTACCGAATAGCTGAACTGACCACCGCCTTGAATCATCTCGGGTTGGCCGGGCCGCGGTTCCTCGGTGGGGCCGGGCGATGGCGTGACTCCGGTATGCCGGGAACGCCGGCTCGGCGCCGCACGAAGTTCGTCGAGGCCAGTGTTGACGAAGCCGCCGCTGCGCTGGCCGACGTGATCGCCGAGCTTCGGCCGCATGTCGTCGTGACCTACGACCCTGGGGGCGGCTATGGCCATCCCGACCACATCCACACCCACCGCGTCACCGACGCCGCACTCGCCGCCGCCGCCGCCCGGTGGCGGGTACCGAAGTTCTACTGGACCGTGATGACCGTGAGTACGTTCCGGGCTGGCGTCGAGGCCCTCGGTTCGGAGGATCTCGTGGAGGGCTGGACCTGGCCGACCGACGATGAGGTGCCGTTCGCGTTCGCCGACGACCGCATCACCGCGGTGATCGACGCCCCGGAGCACCTCGCGGCCAAGACGTCGGCTCTCGGTGCGCACGCTACGCAGATGTCGCTGGGACCGACGCGCCGAGCTTTTGCGCTGTCCAACAACGTCGCTCTGCCGGTGCTGGCCAGGGAGTACTACGTGTTGGCGTCCGGCCGTGCCGGCACGACCGATGCCCGGGGATTGGAAAACGACCTGCTGTCCGGCCTGGATTTCAATGCCGATTAGCGCTGCGCCCGACGAACGCGCCGCGCGGATC
>CAIOYU010000225.1 GCA_903862565.1 uncultured Actinomycetes bacterium
ACCGTCGGTGTCGGTCGCGGCGTCGATCAAGCCCTGGGTGATCGACGACGACCTGCGGATGTGTCCCTCGGCACGGACACCGTCGGGCACGTGGGCCAGTCCGTCGGCGAGCCACTCGCGACCCTGTTCCTCGACTTCGGCGTTGTAGGCGTGGTCGGGTGAATACATGTGGAAGGTCGGGGCGTCGCTGGGCAACACCGCAATCAGGTCAAGATCGGCCCCTGATGACCGTGCAAGGGTGGCCGCAAGATTGATGCCGTGAACACCGCGCTGACGGGGGCCGTAGCCGACGACGTACCGCATGGTTCGTCACGCTAACACGGCTGGTCAAGACCCGAAGGGAGACTGAAGCGCTCGTGTGCCCCCCGTTGTTGTGGTATCCACTGGGTACGGATTGGGAGGACTTGACGATGGCCGGACCGACATGACCGAGGTATCCCCCGGGACGAAGGGGACCCCTCAGCTGGCCCGGACCCTCGGGCTGTGGTCGATCGTCGGACTCGGCCTGGGCTACATGACCCCGACGGTCATCTTCGACACCTTCGGGATCGTCTCCTCCGAGACCAACAACGTCGTTCCGACCGCCTACCTGGTGGCGTTGGTGGTCATGTTGTTCACCGCAATCAGCTACGGCCGGATGACGGTGGCGTTCCCCTCCGCCGGTTCTTCCTACACCTACACCTCAGCGACCATGAGTCCCAACCTCGGATTCCTGGTCGGCTGGGCGGCGCTGCTCGACTACCTGCTGCTGCCACTGGTCAATGCGCTGATCATCCGCAGTTACATGTACTCGTTCTTCCCGACGGTGCCGCCCTGGATCTGGGTGGGCGTCTACGTCGCCGCCATCACGGCCATGTGCCTGTTCAGCATGACCAACACCTCGCGGGTCAACATGGTGTTGGTGGTCTTCGAGGTCGTCCTGATCGCGGTGTTCTTGATTCTCGCCGCCAAGTCACTGATGGGTGGAATGGGCAACGGGACCATCTTCTCGACTCAGCCCCTGTGGCACGACGGCGTCGACCCCAGTCTGGTGCTCACCGGCGCCACCATTGTGGCCTTCTCGTTCATCGGCTTCGACGCGATCACCATGTACACCGAGGAGGCCAAGGACTCCTCGACGGTTCCCAAAGCGATCCTGCTGTCCTTGTTGATCGGCGGTGCCATCTTCTTCGTCTCCGCATGGTTCACCCAGTCGCTGTTTCCGGACGTCTCCGGGTTCAGCGAGGAGTCCCTGGAGAACAGCGCTCTTCCGGAGATCGCGTTCAACGTGGGTGGGGAACTGTTCAAGATCCTTCTCACCTCAGCGGCGTTCGCGGCGACGACGGCGTCCAGCCTTGCCTCGCACGCGTCGGTGTCACGGCTGCTCTACGTGATGGGGCGAAACGGACGGGGTCCGATTGCGCAGTTCTTCGGCCGTCTGCACCCGAGTTTCCAGACGCCGTCGAACGCGATCATCTTCGTCGGCGTGGTGTCCCTGCTGGCGGTCTCGTTCAACCTGGACTTCGTGGCCTCGCTGATCAACTTCGGCGCACTGATCGCCTTCACCTTCGTGAACCTGACCGTGATCGTCTACTTCGCCTACCGCCGCAGGGAGATTCACAGTCCGCGTCAGATTTTCCAGAACATCGTCCTGCCCATGATCGGGATCATGCTCACGGTCCTGCTGTGGACTCACCTCTCGGCGGAGTCAACCAGGTACGGCATCATCTGGTTCTGTGTCGGAATCATTGTGCTGCTGGGGATTACGCGATTCTTCCGGCGCCCGCTGTCGGTCAACATGGGTGAAGCCCACTCCTGAGGCCACTCCTGGGCCCACTCCTGCGCTCAGCGGCTCCCACGGCGTGCCGCGCCCCTGGTTGGCCAGCACGTGACCGCAGATGTCTTCCTGCTCGAAGATGTCGAGGTTGGCGTTAGCGACGGCACAGGACACCGGATGGGCTCCATAGGTCTGGCCCTGCAGGAACGCCGCTCCTTGCTCGAGGAAGGGCTCGGCGAGGCGGTCGCTGACCATCACGCCGCCCAGTGGCGCGTAGCCACTGGTGGCGCCTTTCGCGAACGTGATCATGTCGGGTTGGTAGTCGTAGCGCAGGCTGCCGAACATGTGGCCGTAGCGTCCGAACGCGGCGATCACCTCGTCGCTCACCAGCAGGACGCCGTACTCGTCGCAGATCTCGCGTACCCGTTGGAAATAGCCCTCCGGCGGGACGAAGGCGCCACCGGTGTTCTGGACCGGCTCCATGAACACGGCCGCCACGGTGTCGGGTCCCGCCATCTCGATCCGAAGGGCAAGGTCGTCGGCACAGCGCAGTGTGCACGACGCCAGCGTGCTGCAGTCGTGGCAGCGGTAGCGATAGGGAGTTTGCACCTTGACGGCGCCGGGCATCAGCGGCTCGAAGGGTGTGGTGATGGCCGGCACCCCGGTGAGACTCAGTGCCCCGATCGAGGTGCCGTGGTAGCTGAGGTAGCGCGAGATCACCTTGGTGCGGCCGTGCTGCCCCATGAGGCGAAAGTACTGGCGTGACAGCTTGATTGCCGTCTCCAC
>CAIOYU010000226.1 GCA_903862565.1 uncultured Actinomycetes bacterium
GGGCCGGAGGCGATGGCGGACAGGCACATTCCCAACACGGTGCGGGTGTCGCGCGGGTCGATCACGCCGTCGTCGTACAACCGGCCGGACAGGAACATCGGCAGTGACTCCGCCTCGATCTGCGACTCCACCGCGGCCCGCAGGGCGGCATCGGCGTCCTCGTCGACGGCCTGGCCGCGGGCCGCCGCGGCCGCCCGCGCCACGATGGACAGCACGCCCGCCAGTTGCGCACCGCCCATCACCGCGGACTTGGCGCTGGGCCAGGCGAACAGGAAGCGCGGGTCGTAGGCACGCCCGCACATGCCGTAGTGGCCGGCGCCGTAGGACGCCCCGATCAGCAGCGAGATGTGCGGGACTGTCGAGTTCGACACGGCGTTGATCATCATCGAGCCGTGCTTGATCATCCCGCCTTCCTCGTAGGCCTTGCCGACCATGTAACCGGTCGTGTTGTGCAGGAACAACAGTGGGGTGTTCGACCGGTTCGCCAATTGGATGAACTGGGTGGCCTTCTGGGCCTCCTCGCTGAACAGCACCCCGCGGGCGTTGGCGAGGATGCCTAGGGGATAGCCGTGCAGCGTGGCCCACCCGGTCACCAGCGACCCGCCGTACATCGGCTTGAACTCGTCGAAGTCCGAGCCGTCGACGATCCGGGCGATCACGTCGCGTGGATCGAACGGGATTCGCAGGTCGGCGGGGACGATGCCGAGCAGTTCGCCGGTGTCGGACACCGGCGCCACCACGGGCTTCGGTGCGGGACCCCGTTTGACCCAGTTCAGCCGCGAGACGATCCGGCGGCCGATCCGCAGAGCGTCGAGTTCGTCGACGGCGAAGTAGTCGGCCAGACCCGAAGTGCGGGCGTGCATTTCGGCACCGCCGAGGGACTCGTCGTCGGACTCCTCTCCGGTGGCCATCTTCACCAGTGGCGGCCCGGCCAGGAACACCTTGGAGCGTTCCTTGATCATCACGACGTGGTCGGACATGCCGGGGATGTAGGCGCCACCGGCGGTGGAATTGCCGAACACCAGGGCGATGGTCGGGATACCCGCGGCTGACAGGCGGGTCAGGTCGCGGAACATCTGCCCGCCCGGGATGAAGATCTCCTTCTGGGTGGGCAGGTCGGCACCGCCGGACTCCACCAGTGAGATCACCGGCAGGCGGTTCTCGTAGGCGATCTGGTTGGCGCGCAACACCTTCTTCAGGGTCCAGGGGTTGGATGTGCCGCCCTTGACGGTGGGGTCGTTGGCCACCAGCACGCACTCGACGCCCTCGACCACGCCGATGCCGATGACGACGCTGGCGCCCACCTGGAAGCCGCTGCCGTAGGCGGCCAGCGAACCCAGTTCCAGGAACGGGGAGTCGGTGTCCACCAGCAGTTCGATGCGCTCGCGGGCGGTCAGTTTGCCTCGGGCGTGATGGCGTTCGACGTATTTCGGGCCGCCGCCGGCCAGGGCCTTGGCCAGTTCGGCCTCGAGTTCGGCCAGTTTGACGGTCATCGCCTCGGAGGCCTCGCGGAAGGCCGGCGAGTGTGGATCGACCGCTGACTTCAGGACCGTCACGACTGGTACCCCAGCATCTTGGCAGCCAGGCCGGTGAGAATCTCGGTGGTGCCGCCGCCGATGCCCAGGATGCGCATGTCCCGGTACTGGCGTTCGACCTCGGATTCGGCCATATAGCCCATGCCGCCGAACAACTGCACGGCCTGGCTGGCCACCCACTCGCCGGCTTCCACCGCGGTGTTCTTGGCGAAACACACCGGGGCGATCAGGTTGGTGTCGCCGTCCAACTGACGTTCGACGACGTTGCGGGAGTACACCCGCGCGACATCGATGCGCCGCGCCATCTCGGCGAGGGTGTGCTGCACGGTCTGGCGGGCGATCAGCGGCTTGCCGAACGTCTCCCGATCCCGGCACCACTGCACCGTCAGGTCCAGGCAGCGCTGCGCACTCGAATACGCCTGCACCGCAAGGCCGACGCGTTCGGAAACGAACGCCATCGCGATCTGGGCGAACCCGGTGTTCTCCGCACCCACCAGGTTCGCCACCGGAACCCGGGCGTCGGTGAACGCCAATTCGGCGGTGTCGGAGGACCGCCAGCCCATCTTCTCCAGCCTTCGGCTGACCTCGAAACCCTTGGTGCCCTTCTCGATCACCAGCAGTGACACCCCGGCTGCGCCTGCACCGCCGGTACGCACCGCGGCGACGACGTAGTCACCGCGTACGGCGGAGGTGATGTAGGTCTTGGACCCGTTGACGACGAACTCGTCGCCGTCACGCACCGCCGTCGTCCGCAGATGACCGACGTCGGATCCGCCGCCCGGTTCGGTGATGGCCAACGAGCCGATCAATTCCCCCCGCAGGGTCGGTTTGACGAACGTCTCGATCAGGCGTGCGTCGCCGGAGGCGATCATGTGCGGCACCGCGATGCCGGTGGTGAACAGTGAGGCGAACACCCCACCCGGGGTTCCCGCCTCGTGCATCTCCTCGGCGATGATCGCGACGTCGGCGGCGTCGCCGCCCTCCCCACCCACCTCCTCGGGGAAGCCCACGCCGAGCAGGCCGGCTGCCGCCGCCTTGCGGCTGAGGTCGCGGGGCAGTTCACCGGCCCGCTCCCACTCGTCGACATAGGGAAGGATCTCCCGTTCGGTGAACGCACGCACTGTTTTTCGCAGTTGCTGACGTTCGGGGGTGGTCCAGATACTCATCTACAGAATCGCCTCCGGTATGTCGATGTGGCGGCTGCGCAGCCACTCGCCCAGGCCTTTGGCCTGCGGATCGAACCGGGCCTGGTAGGCCACGCCCTGTCCGAGGATGCCGTCGATGACGAAGTTCACCGCGCGCAGGTGCGGGAACACATGCCGGGTGATCGGCAGATCCTGCGCTTCGGGCAGCATCGCGCGCACGGCGTCGAGGGTCAGCGCGTGGACCAGCCAGCGCCACTGCTCGTCGGTGCGGACCCACACCCCGATGTTGGCTCCGCCGCCCTTGTCGCCGCTGCGGGCGCCGGCCACGGTTCCCAACGGCAGGCGGCGGGTGGGTCCGGCGGGCAGCGGTTCGGGCAGGGCCGGATCGTTGGCGGGGGCGAGTTCCAGCGTCTCGTCGGCAGGTGCAATCGCGACTCGGGTGCCGTCGGCGTGCACCGCGGTGTGGGGGACGTCGGCGGCGGGCACGTAGCCGGGGGTGAAGACCCCGTAGATCGCGGCCTCCGACGGCGGCGCGGTGGTGTGGAAGCCGGGATAGCTTCCCAGGGCGAGTTCGACTGCGGCGGAGGAGAACTCGCGACCGACCTTCTTGGAGTCGGGGTCGCGGACCGTGCAGGTGAGCAGCGCGCTGGCGGTCTGCTCGGTGTCGGCGTCGGTCCGGTCGGTACGGGCCAGCGTCCACTGGAATTCGGCCGGGTCGGCGGTGTAGGCGGCCTCCAACTGGCTGCGCAGCAGTGCGGCCTTGGCCTCGATGTCCAGGCCGGTCAGCACGAACGTCGCCGCGTTGCGGAATCCGCCGATGCTGTTCAGCGACACCTTCAGCGACGACGGTGGCGGTTCGCCCCGCACTCCGGAGATACGCACGCGGTCGGGTCCATCGTCGGTCAACGAGACGGTGTCGAAGCGCGCCGTGGCATCGGGGTTGGCGTAGCGGGAGCCGGTGATCTCGTAGAGCAACTGCGCGGTGACGGTGCCGATGCTGACCTGGCCACCGGTGCCGGGGTGTTTGGTGATCACGCAGGACCCGTCGTCGTGGATCTCGGCCAGGGGGAAGCCGGCGTGACCGAGATCGGGGACCTCGGTGAAAAAGGAGTAGTTGCCGCCGGTGGCCTGCGTGCCGCATTCGATGACGTGGCCGGCGATCACCGCGCCGGCGATCCGGTCGTAGTCGTGGTGACCCCACCCGAAGTGCGCCGCGGCCGGACCGACCACCACCGAGGCGTCGGTCACCCGGCCGGTGACGACGACGTCGGCGCCGGAGTCGAGGCAGTCGACGATGCCCCAGGCTCCGAGGTAGGCGTTCGCGGTCAACGGCGAACCCAGACTGAGGTCCTCGGCCCGGTTCAGCAGGTCGTCGCCCTCGACGTGGGCCACCGCGGTGGGGATGCCGAGTTTCCCGGCCAGCGCCCGCACCGCATCGGCCAGGCCCGCCGGGTTGAGGCCGCCGGCGTTGACGACGATCCTCACGCCCTTGTCGCGGGCCAGTCCGAGGCACTCCTCGAGTTGGATCAGGAAGGTCTTGGCGTAACCGCGTTCGGGATACTTCATCCGGTCGCGGCCCAGGATGAGCATGGTCAGTTCGGCCAGGTAGTCCCCGGTCAGATAGTCCAGTTCGCCGCCAGTGAGCATCTCCCGCATCGCGGCGATCCGGTCGCCGTAGAACCCCGAGCAGTTGCCGATCCGTACAACCGCCACCGCAATCCTCCTCGACGTGACCAACCAACCGGTAGGTTACTCGCTGCCCGCGGACGAGGCCGCGGCCCCCGCTTTTGGCGATGCGGGTGCTCGACGGCTATCCTTTTACACAACTTGCCAGCGCGGACGATGTGCGCGGCAGCAATCACAAGGAGATCGTTCCCCATGGCTGTGCCCAAGCGCCGGATGTCGCGTTCGAACACCCGCAGTCGGCGTGCGCAGTGGAAGGCGACCGAACCCGGCCTCGTGACCGTGTCCGTCGGCGGCCGCGCGCACAAGGTCCCCCGTCGGTTGCTCAAGGCCGCCCGCCTGGGCCTGCTCGACCTCGACAAGCGCTGACCGCATCCGCTGATCTCCGGGCGGCGGAGTAGATCACACGTCCGGGCGGCGCGCCTCTTAGCCGAATCTAAGTCGCTTAGTTGACACTGGACCCGTGCGAATTCTTGTGGTCGACGACGACCGCGCAGTGCGTGAGTCCCTACGGCGTTCTCTTTCCTTCAACGGTTACACCGTTGCCCTCGCCGAAGACGGTGTAGAGGCTCTGGACGCCATCGCCAACGAACGGCCCGACGCGGTCGTGCTTGACGTGATGATGCCCCGCCTCGATGGCTTGGAAGTGTGCCGGCAGTTGCGCAGCACCGGAGATGATCTTCCGATCCTCGTGTTGACCGCGCGCGACTCGGTCTCCGAGCGGGTGGCCGGACTCGACGCCGGCGCGGACGACTACCTGCCCAAGCCGTTCGCGTTGGAGGAGTTGCTGGCCCGGTTGCGGGCATTGCTGCGCCGTACCGGACCCGATGACAACTCCGACACCGCACTGATGAGCTTTGCCGACCTGACGCTGGACCCGGCGACCCGTGAGGTGTATCGCGGCAAGCGCGCGATCAGCCTGACCCGGACCGAGTTCGCCCTGCTGGAAATGCTGATCGCCAACCCGCGCCGGGTGCTCACCCGAAGCCGGATCCTGGAAGAGGTGTGGGGGTTCGACTTCCCCACCTCCGGCAACGCGCTGGAGGTGTACGTCGGGTACTTGCGTCGCAAGACCGAGGCAGAGGGGGAATCGCGGCTGATCCACACCGTGCGCGGGGTGGGTTACGTGCTGCGTGAGACGCCACCTTGATCCGTCTGAAACCACCACGTCGCGCGAAGGCGGTTGAGGCTCCCCGACAGGGCCCACAGGATCAGGGACCACCAGAACTGGGAACGCCGCGGGCGGCCACGTCGCTGTCGTTGCGATGGCGGGTGATGCTGCTGGCCATGTCGATGGTGGCCATGGTGGTCGTGTTGATGGCGGTGGCGGTCTACGCCGTGGTCTCCGCGGCGCTGTACACCGACATCGACAACCAGTTACAGAGCCGTGCGCAGCTGCTGATCGCCAGCGGGTCACTTGCCGCCGACCCGGCCAAGGCCATCGAGGGCACCGCCTACTCCGACGTCAACGCCATGCTGGTCAATCCCGGCAAGTCGATCTACACCGCCAACCAGCAGGGTCAGACGCTGCCGGTCGGACAGCCGGAGAAGGCCGTGATCCGCGGCGAGTTGTTCATGTCCCGCCGCACGGTCGGCGACCAGCGGGTGCTGGCCATCCATCTGCCTAACGGCAGTTCGCTGCTGATCTCGAAGAGCCTGCAGCCGACCAACGCCGTGATGACCAAACTGAAGTGGGTGCTGCTGGCGGTCGGAGGCGTCGGCGTGGCGATTGCCGCGGTGGCCGGCGGCATGGTGGCCCGGACCGGGTTGCGGCCGGTGGGTCAACTCACCGAGGCCGCCGAACGGGTGGCGCGGACCGACGACCTGCGTCCGATCCCGGTGTTCGGCAGCGACGAACTCGCGCGTCTCACCGAGGCGTTCAACGCGATGCTGCGGGCCCTGGCCGAGTCGAGGGAACGGCAGGCGCGGCTGGTGGCCGACGCCGGCCACGAGTTGAAGACGCCACTGACCTCGTTGCGCACCAACGTCGAATTGCTGATGGCGTCGAGCAGTCCGGGTGCACCGCCCATCCCGGACGAGGAACTCGGCGAACTGCGTGCCGATGTGATCGGGCAGGTCGAGGAACTGTCCACCCTCGTCGGTGATCTGGTCGATCTGACACGTGAGGACAATGCCCACGGCACGGTGCTCGAGGACGTCGAGATGACCGAGATCATCGACCGCAGTCTCGAGCGGGTCCGACGGCGCCGCAACGACATTCGCTTCAACATCGACGCCGTCGGCTGGCAGGTGCATGGCGATCCCGCCGGCCTGTCCCGCGCGGTTCTGAATCTGATGGACAACGCGGCGAAATGGAGTCCCTCGGGCGGCACCGTCGGTTTGACGCTGCGCCAGGTGGATTCCGCGCACGCCGAACTGGTGGTGTCCGACCAGGGGCCCGGAATCCCGCCGGAAGAACGGGCTTTGGTGTTCGAGCGGTTCTACCGGTCGGCCTCGGCGCGCGCCATGCCGGGTTCGGGCCTGGGCCTGGCGATCGTCAAACAGGTTGTGGTCAGGCACGGTGGCGTGATTCGCATCGGCGAGACGACCCCGGGTGCGGAATTTCCCGGAACGTCGTTCTACGTACTGCTGCCCGGCCGGCCGACGTCGTCGGTGTACAGGTCCTCGTCCGCTTTCAGCGAAATCGCAGGTACCGGAGGCCTGGTCAGCGTTAACAGCATGAACCCATCAACCGTGTCGAGTGTCATCTCAGTCGATTCTCAGTAGTACCCGGCAAGCTGACACGCAACACGGCATCCCGCAGCGCGGATCGCCCTCGAGAAAGAGCACAGCAGCGACATGACAGACGACCAGCGGTACTCGCCTTCGGCGCCCGGTCAGCAGCAGCCAGGTCAGCGTGGTCCGAATCAGCAAGCGCCATCGGGGTTTAACCCGTCCGGAAGTCCTCGGTACGGGCAGTCCTACGACTGGCGTTACCCGCCCACCCAGCAGATGCCGCAGCAGCAGTACGGCCAGCAGTACGGGCAGTATCAGCCCCCCGGAGCGCCTGCTCCGAAGCCGCCACGGCAGCGGAAGCGCGGGCGCGCAGTCGGTTTGGCGGCCGGAGCGTTGACGCTCGCGGCGGTGTCGGCCGGTGTCGGCGGACTTGTCGCGACCATGGCTGCGCCCGACGGCACAACGGTGACGACCATCACAACTGCTGCGCAGAGCGGGCAGTCTGCCGTTCCCACCGCGAATCTGCCGGTTGGATCGGTCGAGCAGGTCGCGGCCAAAGTGGTTCCCAGTGTGGTCAAGCTGGAGACCAAGATGGGCCGCCAGTCCGAAGAGGGCTCGGGCATCATCCTGACTGCGGACGGGTTGATCCTGACCAACAACCACGTCGTGGCCGCCGCAAAGGAAGCTGCCGCGGGCCGCCCCAACGCCCCGAAGCCGACGCCGGCGACCCCGCCATCGGGAGGTTCCCAGCCCGGGCCCAGCGGTGCGCCTCTACCCGGTCCTGGTGGCGCTCTCGGCGGTGGCCCGATGACCACGCTGGTGACCTTCGCCGACGGTCGCACCGCACCGTTCACCGTCGTCGGCACCGATCCCTCCAGCGACATCGCTGTGGTCCGGGTGCAAGGGGTGTCCGGGTTGACCCCTATCACCCTGGGCTCCTCGGCCAGCCTGCGCGTCGGCCAGGACGTGGTCGCCATCGGCTCGCCGTTGGGACTCGAGGGCACCGTCACGACCGGCATCGTCAGCGCGCTGAACCGTCCGGTCTCCGCCGGCGGGGACGCCAGCAACCAGAACACCGTGCTCGACGCCATCCAGACCGACGCGGCGATCAACCCCGGTAACTCCGGTGGCGCGCTGGTCAACATGAAGGGCGAATTGGTGGGCGTGAACTCGGCCATCGCCACACTGGGTGGGGAGTCCACGGATTCACCGAGCGGCAACATCGGGCTCGGTTTCGCGATCCCCGTCGACCAGGCCAAGCGCATCGCCGATGAGCTGATCAGCAGTGGCACCGCGGCGCACGCTTCGCTCGGGGTTCAGGTCAGCAACGACACGACCGCGCACGGAGCCAAGATCGTCGAGGTAGTCAAGGACGGTGCGGCGTCCAAAGCCGGCCTGCCCAGCGGAGCGGTGGTCACCAAGGTCGACGACCGGGTGATCGGCAGCGCCAACGCGCTGGTGGCCGCTGTCCGGTCGCGGGCCCCCGGCGACAAACTGACGCTGACCTACCTCGACAGCGCAGGAGCCAGCCAGACAGTGGAAGTGACGCTCGGCAAGGCCGATCAGTGATCCGTGTCATCGGTGACACTCCGTCGACGCCGATCCGCGAAGTCCCGCGGCCGTCTGAGCCCGGATATACGGTGACAGCCATGGAAGAGCCTGAGGGTGTTGCCGGGCGCGCACTGGTGGTGGTCGTCGACGACCGCCAGGCGCGTGGTGTCGAGGGGGGTCACCACGGCCCCCTGGTGACCGAATTGCTCCACGAGGCGGGATTCGTGGTCGACGGGGTGGTGGTGGTCTCGGCCGACGAGGTCGAGATCCGCAACGCCCTGAACACCGCGGTGATCGGCGGCGTCGACCTGGTGGTTTCCGTCGGGGGCACTGGTGTCAGCGCCCGCGACGTCACCCCGGAGGCCACTCGTGCGGTGCTGGACCGCGAGGTTCCCGGCATCGCCGAGGCGCTTCGCTCGTCCGGTCTGGCCGCCGGCAGTACCGACGCCGGACTGTCGCGCGGCCTGGCCGGGATTTCCGGCAGCACGCTCGTGGTCAACATCGCCGGCTCGCGTGCGGCGGTTCGCGACGGCATGGCGAC
>CAIOYU010000227.1 GCA_903862565.1 uncultured Actinomycetes bacterium
AGCGAGGGCGAGGAGCGGTGCCAGACAACGATGCCGAGCAGTCATGAGTGACACGCATTGATCCGCGCGCGCGTCCGTGGCCCCTGGGGCCGCTCGGGTCCTTTCGTCCGGGGCACCAGTGCGATCAGCCGTGCCCTGGCCCTGATCTGGCGCCGGTCCCTGCAGTTGCGGGTCGTGGTTCTGACCCTGGGTCTGTCGGCCGTGGTCATCCTGGTCCTCGGGTTCGTTCTGACCAGCCAGATCACCAACCGGGTGCTCGAGGTCAAGGTCCGCGCCGCCACCGAGGAAGTCGACCGCGCCCGGGTCACCGTCAGCGGCATCGTCAACGGCGAAGAGGCGCGCTCACTGGACTCCAGCCTCCAGTTGGCCCGCAACACCCTGATCTCCAAAACCGGGCAGACATCGGGAGCGGGCCTGGCCGGCACGTTCGACGCCGCGCTGATGGTTCCCGGCGACGGACCCCGGGAGGCCACTTCGGCGGGACCGGTCGATCAGATCCCCCGCTCGCTGCGCGACTTCGTCAAGGCCGGTCAGGTCAGCTACCAGTACGCGGGAGTCCGCACCGAGGGTTACTCCGGCCCGGCGCTGCTGATCGGCACTCCGGCGCCGTCGCGGGTATCCAACCTCGAGCTCTACCTGATCTTCCCGCTCACCGGCGAGGAGAACACCATCACTTTGGTGCGCGGCACGATGGCCACCGGTGGCCTGGTGCTTCTGGTGCTGCTGGCCGGCATCGCCCTGCTGATCTCCCGGCAGGTGGTGCTGCCGGTGCGATCGGCCTCCCGTATCGCCGAGCGCTTCGCCGAGGGGCACCTCTCCGAGCGCATGCCGGTCCGTGGCGAGGACGACATGGCTCGTCTGGCGGTCTCCTTCAACGACATGGCCGAGAGCCTGCAGCGCCAGATCACCAATCTCGAGGAGTTCGGTAATCTGCAGCGCCGCTTCACCTCCGACGTCAGTCACGAACTGCGGACACCCCTGACCACCGTGCGGATGGCTGCGGATCTGATCTATGACAACGCCGAGGACCTGGACCCGGCCCTGCGCCGCTCCACCGAGTTGCTGGTCGGCGAGTTGGACCGCTTCGAGGGTCTGCTCAACGATCTGCTGGAGATCTCGCGCCACGACGCCGGCGTGGCCGAACTGTCGGTCGAGGCGGTCGACCTGCGGAGCACCGTCAACAACGCGCTGACCAAGGTCGGACACCTGGCCCATGACGCCGGCATCGACATGCTCGTGGAGATGCCCGAGCACGAGATCATCGCCGAGGTCGATCCGCGCCGTGTCGAGCGCATCCTGCGCAATCTGATCGCCAACGCCATCGACCACGCCGAGCACAAGCCGGTGCGCATCAGGATGGCTGCCGATGAGGACACTGTCGCCGTCACCGTGCGCGACTACGGGGTGGGACTGCGGCCCGGCGAGGAGAAATTGGTGTTCAGCCGATTCTGGCGGTCCGACCCCTCCCGGGTTCGCCGGTCCGGTGGGACCGGCCTGGGCCTGGCGATCAGCGTCGAGGACGCCCGGCTGCACCAGGGTCGGCTGGAAGCGTGGGGCGAGCCCGGCAAGGGCGCCTGCTTCCGGCTCACCCTGCCGTTGGTTCGCGGCCATAAGGTGACCACCAGCCCGCTGCCGATGAAACCCGTTGCCGGAGAGCGCCGCGACGTGAATGAAAAGCTCAGGGCGCTGCGGCAACGGGAAGCGGCGGGGGAGCGGGTGTGATGCGCCGCCGTCTGCTCGCCGTCGCCCTGGCCGGCGTCGTCGCACTGCTGCCGGGCTGCGCCGGTGTGCCCGATTCCTCGGCGCCGCAAGCGATCGGCACCGTGGAGATGCCGTCACCCAAGAAGCTGCCGGAACCCAACCCCGCGATGAACCCCGACCAGTTGCTGCGGGAGTTCCTCAAGGCCACCGCCGACCCGGCCAACCGTCACCTGGCGGCGCGCCAGTTCCTCACGGAGTCGGCGTCCAAGGAGTGGGACGACCAGGGCAGCGCCCTGCTCATCGACAAGGTCGTTTTCGCCGAGAGTCGCTCCCTGGAGAAGGTCTCGGTGACCATGAAGGCCGATATCCTCGGCTCGCTTTCTGACATCGGCGTTTTCGAGACCGGCGACGGGCAACTGCCGGATCCCGGGCCGATCGAGTTGGTGCAGACCGCGGGCGGTTGGCGTATCAACCGCCTGCCCAACGGGGTGTTCCTGGATTGGCAGCAGTTCCAGTCGACCTACAAGCGCAACACCCTGTACTTCATCGACCCCACGGGCAAGACCGTCGTGCCCGATCCCCGCTACGTGGCCGTGTCCGATCCTGACCTGTTGGCCACCGAACTGGTCAACAAACTCGCCGCCGGTCCGCGTCCGGAAATGGCCAAGGCGGTGCGCAACCTGATGGGCCCGCCGCTGAAACTGCAAGGCCCGGTGGCCCGCGCCGACGGCGGTAAGACCGGCATCGGTCGTGGCTACGGCGGCGCCAGGATCGACCTGGAGAATCTGACGACCACCGATCCGGCGAGCCGGACACTGCTCGCCGCGCAGTTGATCTGGACTCTCGCCCGCGCCGACATCAAGGGTCCGTACCTGATCAACGCCGACGGCGCCCCACTGGACGACCGGTTCGCCGATGGTTGGAAGGCCACCGACGTGGCGGCCACCGACCCCGGCGCGGCCGACGCGGCGAACGCCGGAGTGCACGCGTTGATGGGCGGGGAGATGGTGACCCTGGACGGTCAGCAGTCCGTCAAGGTCCCCGGCTCCTTCGGCGCCATGGCCGATCAGCGGTCGGCCGCGTTCTCCCGTTCGGGCCGGGATATCGCGTCGATCACCAAGGCGGGCACCGACTCCGGGTCGGCGCTGTGGATCGGGCCCAACGGGGGCCAGGCGTTGCGTGCGATCGACGGCCGCGCGCTGACGCGTCCCTCGTGGGCGCTCGACGACGCCGTCTGGGTGGTGATCGACGGCAACAGCGTCGTACGCGTCATCCGGGAGCAGTCCACCGGTCAACCGGCCCGCATCCCGGTGGACACCGCCGCGGTCACGTCCCGGTTCCCCGGCGCCATCACCGAACTCCAGCTGTCCCGGGACAGCACCCGGGTGGCGATGGTGGTCGACGGCCAGGTGGTGCTGGCCGGTGTGGAGCAGACGCCGGGTGGGGAGTTCGCGCTGACCTACCCGCGGCGGATCGGCTTCGGCCTCGGCAAGTCAGTGGTTTCGCTGTCCTGGCGCACCGGCGACGACATGGTGGTCGCCCGCAGCGATCCCGCGCATCCGGTGTCCTACGTCAACCTCGACGGGGTCAACTCCGACGGCCCCAGCAACAACCTGGTCATGCCGGTGTCCACCGTGGCGGCCAATCCGTCGGCGGTGTACGTCGCCGACGCCCGGGGAGTGCTTCAGTTGCTTGCCACCAGTTCGGAGAACGGGCAGGCGTGGTCGGAGCTGAGGCCGTTCATGGTTCCCGGCACGGTGCCGGTCCTGCCTGGCTGAGTCGCCGGGGCTCCGAAATGTCGGACCCGATCGCCACACTGATGCCCATGCTCGACCTGGTGCTTCCTCTGGAATGCGGGGGCTGCGGCGCATCGGGGACGCGGTGGTGTCCGGCCTGCTCCGCGGCGCTGAAGGTCCACCCCGACCAGCCGCACCTGTTCGCTCCGAGGACCGACCCGGGCGTGCCGGTCTTCGCCCTCGGCCGTTACGCCGGCCCGCGCCGCCGGGCCATCGTCGCGCTGAAGGAACGCGGCCGCGGCGACCTGGTCGCACCGCTGGCCCGCGCGGTCGCACTCGGGATCCACCAGTTACTGAGCTGGGGAGTGCTCGAGTTGCCGCTCACCGTGGTCCCGGCCCCCACCCGATGGTCGGCGGCCCGACGGCGGGGCGGCGACCCGGTCACCCGCATCGC
>CAIOYU010000228.1 GCA_903862565.1 uncultured Actinomycetes bacterium
AACGCCGCCGACGGGATTCTGGCGCTGGAGTCCGAGGGTTACGACGTTCAGATCAACTGGGGCGGCGGCCGGACCGATCAGGCGCTGTCGCTGTGCCGGATCGGCGGGGTCGACGGTCTTCGCGGCAGCGGGGCCGCCAAGCCCGGAACCAGCGTCTACGTCACCGCCATCTGCTGATTCAGCTGTTCTTGCGCACCCCGCGATAGATGCCGCGTCGGACCACCAGCGGCATCAGCACCCGGTCGACGGCGACCGACGGGATGCGGAACGGATGGCCGTTGGGTGCGAAGACCTGCAGCCCGTCGGGTTGCAGGCCGATCACCGATCCCCACCGCCGCCGCGGCGCCTTGTAGGACCGCAGCGGCCGCCCGGCGGGCTCGGCGCGCACGTTGTGGGCCAGGATCGCGTCGGCGTGATTGCGGGCCGAGGACCGCAGCGGATCGGTGGCAGCCACGTCGCCTCCGGCGAACACCCCGCGGTGCCCGGGCACCCGCAGTTCCGATGTCACGGCGACGAAGCCGTGCCCGTCGAGCACTGCGGCGGGCAGCCAGTCGGTGTTGGGCCGGACCCGCCCGATCGTCCACACCACCGCATCGGCGTGCGCGGGCGGCTGGCCCGTGCTGAAGTGCACCGGATCACTGGTGATCGTCTCGCCACCGAACCCATCGGGCACCACTGCCCGGTGGCCGGGGTGCAGCCGGACACCTGAGCCGGTCAGCCTGTGCCGCAGGTGTTCCCAGGTTCGCTCGTGGTGATCGCGCAGCGGGCGGTCGTAGGGGTAGTACAGATCGACAGGTTTGGCCGGCCAGCGGGCCGCGATGTTGGCTGCCGCGCTCACCGCCGCCGCTCCCCCGCCCACGACGGCCACCGAACCGGCCCCGGCCAACCGCTCGTGGGCGTCAGCGAGGTCGGCATCCACCTCGGCCCGCGACTGCACCGACGGCTGCCGCCAGAACCCGTTGCTCACTCCGGTCGAAATCACCAGGGAGTCATAGGGTTCCGCCACCGTTGCGCCGTCGGGGCTCTCGGCGTACACCACACGCCCGGCCAGGTCCACCCCCGTCAGCCTGGCCTGCACGGTGCGCACGCGGTCGAGCCCGCGGTAGCGGTCGAACGGCACCAGGTAGTCCCGCGCCCATTGCGCAGGCCGCGTAAGCCGGGCCCCGAGTTCCTGGCCGCTGACCAGTCCGGGCTTGGCAGAGATGCCGACGACGTCCTCGGTGCGGGCCAGTCGGATCGCGGTGAGCACCCCGACGTCGCCGAGGCCCGCGACGACCACCCGCTGGCGGGTCACACCCGGGCCTTGCGCGGCGGGCCCCCAAAGACCGGCCACGGGACCAGGCGCGGCACTCGGTCGATGACGTCCTGGTACTGCGGACGCCGTTCCAGGCTGCGCTTTTCCATCATCGGAATGCTGGCGCCGAGGAACATTGCGAGCATCAGAGCCGTGCCGGCGAGCAGCCACCAGGCGTTGTGGGGCGAGGCGGCTATCCCGAACAGCGCCAGCGAGAACCAGAACGTGATCTC
>CAIOYU010000229.1 GCA_903862565.1 uncultured Actinomycetes bacterium
CACACCGGCATCGTCGTTCCCGGGGCGCAGTTGGTGGTGATCACCGAAACCGACCTGACCGGCAACCGCGCCACCGGGCCGGAGGGCAAGCGGCTGGCGGCCAAGCGCCGCAACACCGTTGACCCGCTGGCGCTGACCGCCGGAGATCTGGTGGTGCACGACCAGCACGGCATCGGCCGGTTCGTGGAGATGGTTGAACGCACCGTCGGCGGAGCCCGGCGGGAATACCTGGTGCTGGAGTACGCCTCGTCCAAGCGCGGCCAGGGTGCAGACAAGCTGTTCGTCCCGATGGACTCCCTGGACCAGCTGTCACGCTACGTCGGCGGCGAGTCGCCCGGCCTGAGCAAGCTCGGCGGCAGCGACTGGGCCAACACGAAAACCAAGGCCCGCAAGGCCGTTCGCGAGATCGCCGGCGAACTCGTCGCCCTCTACGCCAAGCGCCAGGCCGCACCCGGTCACGCGTTCGCCCCGGACACCCCGTGGCAGGCCGAGATGGAGGACTCCTTCGGGTTCACCGAGACCGTCGACCAGTTGACCGCCATCTCGGAAGTCAAGGGCGACATGGAGAAACCCGTCCCGATGGACCGGGTCATCTGCGGCGACGTCGGATACGGCAAGACCGAGATCGCTGTGCGGGCGGCGTTCAAAGCGGTCCAGGACGGCAAGCAGGTGGCGGTGCTCGTACCCACCACCCTGCTGGCCGACCAGCATCTGCAGACCTTCACCGCACGGATGGCCGGATTCCCGGTGACCGTCAAAGGCCTGTCGCGCTTCACCGATCCGGGTGAGTCCCGAAAAGTGTTGGAGGGCATGGCCGACGGCAGCGTCGACATCGTGATCGGCACCCACCGACTGCTGCAGACCGGCGTGCGGTGGAAGGACCTCGGCCTGGTGGTCGTCGATGAGGAGCAGCGCTTCGGCGTCGAGCACAAGGAGCACATCAAGAGTCTGCGCAGCCATGTCGACGTCCTCACCATGAGCGCCACCCCGATCCCGCGCACCCTGGAGATGAGCCTGGCCGGCATCCGCGAGATGTCGACCATCCTGACCCCGCCCGAGGAGCGCTACCCGGTGCTCACCTTCGTCGGACCGCAGGACGACAAACAGATCGCCGCCGCACTGCGCCGCGAACTATTGCGCGATGGCCAGGTGTTCTACGTGCACAACCGCGTCAGCACGATCGACGCCGCAGCTACACGGATCAGGGACCTGGTGCCAGAGGCCCGGGTGGTCGTCGCCCACGGCCAGATGCCCGAGGAGCAACTCGAGCGCACCGTCGAGGGGTTCTGGAACCGCGACTACGACATCCTGGTGTGCACCACCATCATCGAGACCGGTTTGGACATCTCGAACGCCAACACCCTGATCGTCGAGCGCGCCGACACCTTCGGCCTGTCCCAGTTGCACCAGTTGCGTGGCCGGGTGGGCCGCAGCCGCGAACGCGGCTACGCCTACTTCCTGTACCCGCGGGAAACCCCGCTGACCGAGACCGCCCACGACCGGCTGGTCACCATCGCGCAGAACAACGAACTCGGCGCCGGCATGGCGGTCGCGATGAAGGACCTGGAGATTCGCGGCGCCGGCAATGTGCTGGGTGCCGAGCAGTCCGGGCACGTCGCCGGGGTTGGTTTCGACCTGTATGTGCGACTGGTGGGGGAGGCCGTGGAGGCCTATCGCGCGGCGGCGGACGGCAAGACGGTGACCACCGCCGAGGAGGTCAAGGACGTGCGGATCGACCTGCCGATCGACGCGAACCTGCCGCCGGACTACATCGGCAGCGACCGCCTGCGACTGGAGGCCTATCGCAGGCTCGCCGGCGCCTCGGACGAGGCGGGTGTGGCCGCGGTGGTCGAGGAACTGGTGGATCGCTACGGCCCGCTGCCCGAACCCGCCCAGCTGCTGGTGGCCGTCGCCCGCCTGCGATTGCTGTGCCGGCAGTACGGCGTCACCGAGATCGGCGCGACCGACACCACGCTGCGGGTGGCGCCGCTGACCCTGCCCGACTCGGCGCAGGTACGCCTGAAGCGGATGTACCCGTCCGCCAACTACCGGGCGACCACCGCGCTGGTGACGGTACCGATTCCACGGGTGGGGTCGGGGGTGGGCGCCCCGCGGATCCGTGACCTGGAATTGGCCCAGGTGGCCGCGGACCTGCTGCTCGCGCTTGACGGGCGCCCGAAAGGCGAGGTTGATTTGACGAACTTCGACGTCGTGCCCACCGGCGGAAAGGGGGCCGGCCAGTGACAACCGTCGTCCTCCTCGACCCACGTCGCCCGTCGCTGATTCCGATCGAGGCCATCGAGTTGCTCGGCGGCGACGTCCAGTGCACCGAAGAGGTACCGGTCCGGGTGCACTGGTCGCTTCCCGCGGCGCGATCGGTTCTCGTCGGTCCGGCCGCCCCGGTGCTGCTGTCGACCGACCCCGGCCATCCCGCGGTCAGGGCCCGGTTGGCCGCCGGAGGGCGGTTGATCGCGGCACCGGCCCCGCGCGCCGGTGAGCGACTGCTCGACGCTGTCGAGGTGATGGACCGGTTGCGGACGTCGGGGCCGTGGGAGAGCGAGCAGACCCACGACTCGCTGCGCCGCTACCTGCTCGAAGAGACCTACGAACTGTTCGACGCGGTGCGCGGCGGCGACGCCGAGGAGTTGCGCAGCGAACTCGGAGATGTGTTGCTGCAGGTTCTTTTTCACGCCCGGATCGCCGAGGACGCACCCCTACACCCATTCGGCATCGACGACGTCGCCGACGCGCTGGTGCGCAAACTGGGGCATCGGGTGCCCGCGGTGCTGGCCGGCGAGTCGGTCACGCTGGAAGACCAGCTTGCTCAGTGGGAGCAGCGCAAAGCCCTCGAGAAGAAGCACACCGGCGACTCCTGCGTCGACGGCATCCCGACCGCCCAGCCCGCATTGGCCTTGGCGCAGAAGGTGATCACCCGCGTGACCAACGCCGGACTGCCGGTCGACCTGATCCCCGCCGCAGTGACCTCGGTGACGGTGAGTGCCGATGCTCCGTCACAAAGCAGAGACGCCGAAAACGACCTGCGCTCAGCGGTTCTGGAGTTCATGGACACCGTCCGTGCGGTCGAGTCCGCAATCGCAACAGCCGGGCTGGGCTCCGACGCCGACCAGTGGCGCCGCTACTGGCCGTCCTGAGTCGGCTGGTTCCGGGTCACCCGCGCACGGTGTACGCCGACCGGATGCCGTCGCCGACCATGCCCGGCTTGCAGGCGATCTGATAGACGCCGGGTTCGGTGAGCGGCACCGAGAGCTGTCGGGACAGGCCGGGGGAGATGTTCTCGGCCTCGGCGAGCACCTGATCCTTCCCGGCATACACGTAGACCTCGGTGACAGCGCTGCCGTTGTTGGTGACGGCGAACGTCGTCGTCCCGGCCTTGCCCTCGGTAGCCGACAGCGCGCAACCGGTGTCGGTCGCGGTGACCGTCACCTGCATGGGCGCCCCGGCCTCCGGCGACTCGGACTTCTTGGCGCCGCATCCGGACAGAGCGACCCCGGCGAGGGTCGTGGCGACGACGGCGGTCAGAAGGCGGGTTGTCACGTGGTGGACCTTTCGGTGGTTCGGATGGGGGATTTCACGGGTGGTCGCGCCGATGCGACGGAGGCGGGCTTGAGGAACAGGGTCAGAACCACCACCAGGTAGGTGGTCCAGCAGAGCAGTTGCAGCACGGTGGGCGTGGGGGTCACGTTGAAGACGCCCCGTAGAACCTCGCCGTACCAAGAGTTCCAGCGCATGGCGCCGGTGATGTCGAACGCGCGGTGGGTCGACCCGGGAAGCCAGCCGACCGTCTGCAGTGCGCCGATCCCGTAGGACAGGATTCCGGCAGCCACGACGATCAGGAAAACGCCGGTGTAGGTGAAGAACTTCGCCAGGTTGATCCGGATGGCTCCGGCGTAGAGGGCCCAGGCGATCCCGATCGCCACCAGGACTCCGGCGAGGAGCCCCACCAGCGGCCATGCGGTGTCGGCCTCGGCGTAGCCGACCATGAACAGGGCGGTCTCAAGTCCCTCCCGGCCGACTGCGAGGAAGGCCAGCGCCACCACCGCGGGTGCGCCCGTCTCCAGGGCCCGGGAGAGCCCGGCCCGCAGATCTCCGGAGATGGAGGCGGCGGCGCCGCGCATCCACAACACCATGGAGGTGACGATCGCCACGGCGACCAGCGAGGCCACACCGGCGACCGCCTCGGCGGCCAGACCGCTGACGTTGTACGCGCCGTACTGGATGACGAAGAACGCCGCGA
The DNA here is from genome assembly GCA_903862565.1 of uncultured Actinomycetes bacterium. Classification (GTDB taxonomy): domain Bacteria; phylum Actinomycetota; class Actinomycetes; order Mycobacteriales; family Mycobacteriaceae; genus Mycobacterium. Next base: position 4,256 of record CAIOYU010000229.1, read on the forward strand.
CGGTGGCGACGGCGGCGATGCCGACCCCCAGCCACACCCATTTCAGTGCGTCGCGCCGCTGGGATTTCACCAGGAACGCGATCAGGACCATGACGACGATCCCCGCTTCCAGGCCTTCTCGCAGTCCGATCAGCCCGCTGCCGAACAGCTGGGCAGAGATGCTCGGGGAATCGGTCATTTACTTAGGTTACCCTAATTTAGGTTTACCTAAAAAATGCCGCGCCCCACGACCTGCCCGGGCGTTCGGACCGGCACCCCCGTCCGAACCCGTGGGACGATGGACAGGTCGGTCATTCAGGGGTCGTTGCGGGTACTAGGAGTGGTGTGTCGTCGTCGCGCTGGCTGCGCGTCGTCGTCGTGATTGCGGCGGCGGCGATGCTGCTCGCGTCGAGTTGCTCCTGGCAGCCCCGCGCCCCGATTCCGGAAGGGGTGCCCCCGCCGCCGGGTGATCCGGTGCCGGCGATCAACACCCACGCCCCCGGCCGGCCTGCCGCCCAGCTGCTGGATTGGGTCGGGCAGCGGGCTCCCGGGCTGGGTATCCCGATGGCGGCGATGGAGGCCTATGCCTATGCCGCGAGGGTGGCGCAGGTGGAGAACCCCGACTGCCACCTGTCCTGGACGACCCTGGCCGGCATCGGCATGGTCGAGAGCCACCACGGCACCTATCGCGGCGCGGAGATCGAGGCCAACGGCGACGTGACCCCGCCCATCCGCGGGGTGCGTCTCGACGGCACCAACGGCACCGTGGAGATCGTCGACCGCGAGGCCACCGCGTTGTCGGCCGACGGTGATCCGGTGTACGCCCGGGCGATGGGGCCGATGCAGTTCATCCCGGAGACCTGGCGTCTCTACGGAGTCGACGCCAACAACGACGGTGTGGCCAGCCCCGACAACATCGACGACGCCGCGCTGGCCGCCGCCGGATATCTCTGTTACCGGGGAGGGGACATGGCCACCCCGCGCGGCTGGATGGACGCCCTGCGGGCCTACAACCAGTCGGACAACTACGCGCGCGCGGTCCGGGATTGGGCGACTGCCTACGCCGAAGGGCATTCGCTGTAGCGGCCGCGCAATTAGGCTGTCCCGCGGGAGCCAGCAAGGACCGCCACAGACCAGACACACCAGGAAACATCAGCTAAGGAGAACGCCCGTGCCCATCATCGAGCAGGTCGCCGCCCGAGAGATCCTCGACTCGCGCGGCAATCCGACCGTCGAGGTCGAGGTGGCTCTGATCGACGGATCCGTCGCCCGCGCCGCCGTCCCGTCCGGGGCCTCCACCGGCGAGCATGAGGCCGTCGAATTGCGCGACGGTGGTTCGCGCTACGGCGGCAAGGGCGTGCTGAAGGCCGTCGAAGGGGTGCTCGACGAGATCGCCCCCGCGGTGATCGGCATGTCGGCCGATGACCAACGCCTCGTCGACCAGGCCCTGGTCGATCTCGACGGGACCGCGGGCAAGGGCCGCCTCGGCGCCAACGCCATTCTCGGTGTGTCGCTGGCGGTGGCCAAGGCCGCCGCCGAGTCGGCGGACCTCCCACTGTACCGCTACCTCGGTGGACCGAACGCCCACATCCTGCCCGTGCCGATGATGAACATCCTCAACGGCGGCGCGCACGCCGACACCGGCGTCGACATCCAGGAGTTCATGGTCGCCCCGATCGGCGCCCCGAACTTCCGCGAGGCCGTCCGGTGGGGCGCCGAGGTCTACCACGCGCTCAAGGCTGTGCTCAAGAAGCAGGGCCTGGCCACCGGCCTGGGCGATGAGGGCGGTTTCGCGCCCGACGTCGCCGGCGCCAAGGCGGCACTGGACCTGATCTGCTCGGCTATCGAGTCCGCGGGCTTCAAGCCGGGTGTCGACGTTGCCCTGGCGCTCGACGTTGCCGCCACCGAGTTCTACACCGCCGGAACGGGTTACAGCTTCGAGAAGCAGACCCTCAACGCCGACGAGATGGGTGCCATCTATGCCCAACTGCTCGATGCCTACCCGCTGGTCTCGATCGAGGACCCGCTCGACGAGAACGACTGGGACGGCTGGGCCACACTGACTGCCGCCATCGGCGACCGCGTGCAGATCGTCGGCGACGACCTGTTCGTCACCAACCCGGAACGCCTCGAAGAGGGCATCGAGCGCGGCGCCGCCAATGCACTTCTGGTGAAGGTCAACCAGATCGGCACTCTCACCGAGACTCTCGATGCCGTCGCCTTGGCGCACAACAGCGGGTACCGGACCATGATGAGCCATCGCAGCGGCGAGACAGAGGACACGTTCATCGCCGACCTGGCCGTCGCGGTGGGCAGCGGCCAGATCAAGACGGGCGCTCCCGCCCGCAGCGAGCGCGTCGCCAAGTACAACCAGTTGATGCGGATCGAAGAGGCCCTCGGCGACGCTGCCCGCTACGCCGGTGACCTCGCCTTCCCGCGCTTCGGCGGCGCGGACTAGACCGGAGCCCGTAACAGACTGTGGCGGAAAGCAAACGGCCCGACCCGAAGCGTCGCGCGCCGGCCTCCCGGCCGGGCGCCTCGGGTCGGGGCCGCGCGCGGCCCACTCGAAGCGGCGGGCGGGAGTCCGGCCGGCCTGGTCTGAGGGGGTCCGACGACTCGGTAGGCCTGGCTCTCACCCAGCCCATCCGCCGCGTTCTCGCCGAGGCCGTGGCTCAGCAGAACGAGCAGCGGCTCGGGTTCACGGCGCGGAGGGCGGCGATCCTGGCCGCGGTGATCTGCGTGCTGACGCTCACCATCGCCGGTCCGGTGCGCACCTACTTCGCCCAGCGCACCGAGATGAAGCAGTTGGCCCGGACCGAGGCGTCGCTGCGTGCCCAGATCGCCGAATTGGAAGGGCAGAAAGCCAGACTCGCCGACCCGGCCTACATCGCTGCCCAGGCCCGTGAACGGCTGGGCTTCGTGATGCCCGGCGACGTCCCGTACCAGGTTCAGTTGCCCCCCGGTTCGGTCCAGGCTCCGACCGCCCACACCCAGGATCAGCCGGTCCGTAGCGCGGACCCCTGGTACACCTCGCTGTGGCACACGATTGCCGATGCGCCGCACACCCAGCCGGAACCCGTTTCCGAATCCGTTGCACCGCAACCACCTACGTCCGAGTCGCCGGCATCCGGTCCCTCCGCGTCGCCCAGTGCACAGCCCAGTGGTTGAACCGGCCGATCTCGACGCCGTGGCGCGACAACTCGGGCGCGAGCCCCGCGGCGTCCTGGCGATCGCCTACCGCTGTCCCAACGGCGAGCCGGGAGTCGTCATGACCGCGCCGCGGCTTCCCGATGGAACCCCGTTCCCGACCCTGTATTACCTGACCCATCCGGCGCTGACCGCGGCGGCCAGCCGGCTGGAGTCCGAAGGCGTGATGCGCGACATGACCGTCCGCCTGGGCGACGACCCGGAGGTGGCCGCGGCGTATCGGCGCGCCCACGAGTCCTACCTGGCCGAGCGTGACGCCATCGAGGACTTGGGCACCGACTTCTCCGGTGGCGGCATGCCGGACCGGGTGAAGTGTCTGCATGTCCTGATGGCGCACGCGCTGGCCAAGGGTCGGGGTGTGAACCCGTTCGGCGACGAGGCGCTCGCCGTGCTGGCAGTCGAACCGGGGATGGCCGGCATTCTGGTTCGGGAGGAGTGGACGTGAGCCCCAACAGGGTGGCCGGGATCGACTGCGGCACCAACTCGATCCGGTTGCTGATCGCTGACCGGGACGGCCGGCACCTGACTGACCTTCACCGCGAGATGCGGGTGGTGCGCCTCGGTCAGGGGGTCGACGCCACCGGGCGGTTCGCCCCCGACGCCCTGGAGCGCACTCGGGTGGCATTGCAGGATTACGCGGATCTGTTGCGGCGTTTCGAGGTCGACAGGGTACGCATGGTGGCGACGTCTGCCACCCGCGACGCCGCCAACCGTGACGAGTTCTTCGCGATGACCGCCGAGGTGCTGGGGTCGGTGATCCCCGGTGCGATTGCCGAGGTGATCACCGGCACCGAGGAGGCCGCCCTGTCGTTCGCCGGGGCGGTGGGCGAATTGGACGCTGCCCAAGCGCCTTTCGTCGTCGTCGACCTTGGTGGGGGTTCGACCGAGGTGGTGCTCGGCGACGTCGATGGCGTGCAGGCCAGTTACTCGGCCGACATCGGGTGCGTCCGGATGACGGAACGCTGCCTGCACTCCGACCCGCCGACGGCCGCTCAGGTGGCCGAGGCGCGAGCGGTGGTGCGTGAACGCCTCGGTGAGGCGCTGCGGCGCGTTCCGGTGGAGAACGCCAGGACATGGGTCGGGGTGGCCGGCACGTTCACCACGATCGCCGCACTGGCGCAGCACCTGCCGGAATACGACGCCGACGCGATCCATCTGTCCCGGGTGTCGCTCCCGGATTTGTTGGAGGTCTGCGCGCAGCTGATCGGGATGACCCGGGCACAGCGCGCGGCGCTGGGGCCGATGCACGAAGGCCGGGTCGACGTCATCGGCGGCGGTGCGATCGTCGTTCAGGAACTGGCGGCCGCGTTAGGGGAGCGAGCCGGCATCGACGAACTGGTGGTCAGCGAGCACGACATCCTCGACGGCATCGCGCTGTCGATCAGCTGACAAAGGGCCGTAACAACGAAAAACTGCGGCGCCGTCGATCACGTGGCGCCGCAGTAGATCGTAAAAAAAATCAGAGCTTGAGCTTGCAGCCGCTGCCGATGTTGCGGCAGTGGGCCTGGTTCTTGCACGCGTTGCAACGGCACATACAGCCACCGGTGCGCTTGACCTCGGTAACACGCATCTCTGTTCATCTCCTTCGCGGTCCGCACCGCGCGGGCCTACCCTCAACGATAGTTGCCAGCGTTCGCAGTTGTCAGCGAAACCGGCACTGCGCCTGTGGCGTTACGTTCTGCTCTGCGGTCGGCTCCAGGTTGCCGGGCCCGGGATGAAAGCGTCGAATCAACATCCACCCCGAACCCGGTTATCGGCCTGAATTACCCTCATGAACTGCAACGCCCCCATAGCCCAATTGGCAGAGGCAGCGGACTTAAAATCCGCACAGTGTCGGTTCGAGTCCGACTGGGGGCACGGGAAGTCGCTGGTGAAGGCGGTCAGGCATCGACGCCGACGAGGCGGAGCCGGGGGATGGATGGCAGTGGGACCGCAGCGCCTTAGTCCGTCGGGCCGGTCCGCTCAGGATTCGGGGCTCCGCTCAGTGCCGATGCGTTCGGCCAGACGCACGCCGGAGAGCCAGGCGGACTCCACCCGAGGCCCTATCAGCCAATCGCCACACACACCCAGACCACGATCATTGTCGAGGATCACCCCCGGGCCCCCGGGCGCCGAGCGGGCGAACCGCCACCGATGGGCGGCGACGCCGATGCGGGTGGGCAATGTGACACCCAGCGCCGTCGACAGCGCGGCGACCAGATCGGCCGTCACCGCGTCTGCATCGGCGTCGATATGACGGCGCGACCAAGCGGGGGTGGCCTGCACGACCCAGCTTTCCGGCCCGGTGCGGCCCGGCTTGGCGTTGTTGCGGGCGGCCCAGCCGACCACTCCGTCACCTGAACCTGCCCAGCAATCCCCCTCGGCGGCAACAGGTTCGGAGAATGCCGCCATCACCGTCCAGCACGGCTCGCTGACGGCACCAGCGGCCAGCACGGCCAGGTCCGGGGCGGTGTCGGTGAGAAGCTCGGCGGCCTGCTCGGCGGGAACCGCGATCACCACCAGGTCGACGTCGCGGACCTCGACGGCGCCGACGCGCAGGACCAAGCCGCCATCCTGCCGTTCCACCCCAGTGACCAACGTCGACCAGTGCACGTCGTGGCGGCCGGCCAGCTCGCGGACCACCGAATTCATTGCGGGAACGGCGACATACGCGTCGCTCCCCGCAGCAGTCCAGGGCGCAACGACGCCGGCGGCAGCCCAGGTGCTCACCTGCGCTTTGAAGGCGGGATCGCGCACCGTGAAGTATTGCGCCCCGTGGTCGAAGTGCGCCTCGCCCTGCGATGTGTCGAAGCGCCGCGTCGACATCCGGCCACCCGGCCCGCGGCCCTTGTCGAACAACACCACCTCGTGCCCTCGGCCCTTCAGGCCCTCGGCACAGGCCAGTCCAGCGATTCCCGCACCGACGATCCCGACCCGCATCCCAGCGAACCTACTCGCCACCCAGGTGCTCCCGAACGCGATCAGGCCTATCCACTGCCGCGAAGAACTGAACCTCCCGGGGGCATCTCGGCAGGGCTAGGCGGAATTGAAAGGGCCTCGGTCCTAATCGCTGTCGCGCTTCACGCAGCGAAATCCGATGTGGCTCATGCCCGTATCAATCATCTGGGGACGGCGCGCGGCGGGTCGGTAACGCAGGCAGTAGTTGTCGGCGCACAGGAAGGATCCGCCCTTGATGACCTTGCGCGGAACCCGGAACTGGGGCTGGGCGGAGTCGTAGCTGCCGGCTTCACAACAGGGGTCACCGGCGCGATCGTCGCCGTACCAGTCGCGGGTCCACTCCCAGACGTTGCCCGCCATGTCGAACAGTCCATATCCATTGGGTGGAAAACTGCCGACGGGACTGGTGCGGCCGTAGCCGGCGTCCGGGCGCCAGGGGAATTCGCCATGCCAGTAGTTGGCCAGTCGCTGGCCGGGTGCTTCCGGTTCGTCGCCCCAGGTGTAAGTCGTGTGATCGAGGCCGCCGCGGGCGGCGATCTCCCATTCGGCTTCGGTGGGCAGGTCAAGTCCTGCCCAGGCCGCGTAGGCCTCGGCGTCCTCGTAGGCGACGTGGACGACGGGGTGCTCGGCGCGTTTGTCGATCGACGACTGGGGGCCGACGGGCTTTCGCCATGACGCCCCGGGAGTCCAGGTCCACCATTGGCTCAGGTGCTTCAGATCGACCGGACCGCTGGTGCGGCGGAACACCATGGACCCCGGTTGGAGGTTCTGCGGCGGTGCGCCGGGATAGTCCTCCGGGTTCAGCGGCCGCTCGGCCACGGTGACATAGCCTGTGGCGTCGACGAATTCGGTGAAGTCGGTGTTGGTGACCTGTCGGGCCTGGATCCAGAACCCCTCCACGGCAACGTCTCGAACCGGGCCCTCTTCGGGGTAATGCCGATCCGATCCCAGCGCAGCGGTCTGCGCGGGGATCCACACCAACTCGCGGGTCACGAAAAGACCGTCACCCACTCGTCGCGCATGCTCGCCACCGCCCAGCCGGCCTCGGCTGCAAGGTCGAGCGCACGCTCCGCCCCAGCGGTGTAACCGAATTCGCGTTCGTCGTCGTCGTGCAGGACGAGCATGCTCATCGAGAGGCCCGATGATGCGTCGGCGAACTGCAGCATTTCGATGTCGCCGTTGGAGTTGCCCGCCGCGAAGATGGGGCGCCGACCGGTGCGACTCCAGATACGCACCGCCTTGGCCGGGCCGTCGTTGAGTAACTCCGGCCGCGACGTGGTCACCAGGTGTCCGTCGGTGAAGTCCAAGCCGACCGAACTGCCGATCACCCGCTCCGGCGGTATCCCGTACATCTGAGTCGTCACCGGCCGCATGAAGTCACGGCCGCCCCCGGAGACGATGTAGTTGGTGAACCCGTGTGCTTCCAGGTAGCGCAGCAACTCCACCATCGGGGCGTATCCGCATGTTGTGTACGGGCGGTCAAATTCGGGGTGGCGGGCGTCGGCGAAGAACGCCTCCACCTGCTCGGCGTGCTGATCGACCGTCAGACCCTGATACGCCGTCAGGATGCCGCCGGCGAGGACAGTCAGCTGGGAATCGTCCCCGTTGTAATGCCGCGTCACCGCGTCTGCGAACCAGGCGAGATCTCCGGACGCGGCCGCCGTGTAGGGCTGTTTCCCTGCTAGCGACGGGTCGGCAGCCGCCTGTTCGGCCAGTCGGCGCACCAGAAAGTCCAACTGGACATAGGCCGGCTTCTCCACCCACAGGGTGCCGTCGTTGTCGAAAACGGCGATACGGGCCTCGGGCTCAACGTAATCGGCTCCCGCCGTGGTGATGCGGGCGACGAAGTCGATGATCGCCGATTTCGTGGGTCCGTCGCGCCAGGATTCCAAGCCGGCCAAGCTCAGCCGCCTCGGGATTCGAAATGCTTCTTGAGTTTCTCCACCGCGGCGGTGATGGTGAACGACGCCGGCTCACTGCGGGGCGGGAACTCCTTGAAAGTATCCAGAAACCGCATGACCAGCGCGTTGCCGTACAGGGCGATGAAGACATTCTCCAGAACCCAGTCCCAGTAGGTGTTGGAGGTGACATCGGCGCGTTCGAACGGGTCGGTGCGCAGGTTGAAGATCTTCGGTGCCCGCAATTCGGTGAACGGCTCGAACCAGATCTGCAAGGTGCCCTGGCAGCGCTGCTCGAGGAACACGATCTTCCAGTTCTCGTAGCGCAGGCCGAGCACGTCGCAGTCGTCGGAGAAATAGATCAAGCCGCGGCGCGGGCTCTGATCCTCCTCGCCGGTCAGGTACGGCAGGATGTTGTAGCCATCGATGTGCACGTGGTAGGTCTTGTCGCCGATCGTGTGGCCCTGCTTGAGCTTGGTGACGATGTCGGGCTCACCCGCCACGGCCAGGAATGTGGGCAGCCAGTCGTGGTGCTGAACGATCTCGTTGGACACCACTCCGGCCGGTATGCGTCCGGGCCAGCGGATCATCTCCGGCACCCGGAAGGCGCCCTCCCAGCCGGTGTTCTTCTCACTGCGGAACGGGGTGGTGGCGCCGTCGGGCCAGCTGTTGGCGTGCGGGCCGTTGTCGGTGGAGTAAATGACGACGGTGTCCTCGGTGATGCCGAGCTCGTCGACGAGGTCCAGCAATCGGCCGACGGTGTTGTCGTGGTCGATCATCGTGTCGTGGTACGGCGACTGCCAGCGGCCGGCCTGACCGAGGCTCTCCGGTTTGGTGTGGGTGCGGAAATGCATATGAGTGGTGTTCATCCACACGAAGAACGGCGTCTCGGAATCGTGCTGGCGCTTGATGAAGTCGATCGCCGCCGTGGTGGTCTCGTCGTCGATGGTCTCCATGCGCTTCTTGGTCAGCGGTCCGGTGTCCTCGATCCGTTGCCGACCGACCGGGCCGTACCTCTCGTCGACCTCGTCGGAGGCCTCCTCGGTGGCCCACGAGTGGATGACGCCGCGTGGCAACATCATTTTGCGAAGAAGCGGTGCCTCCTCGGCGGTCGGATAGTTGGGGTTCTCTGGTTCCTCCTCGGCATTGAGGTGGTAGAGGTTGCCGAAGAACTCGTCGAAGCCGTGGGCAGTGGGCAGGTGCTTGTTCAAGTCCCCGAGATGGTTCTTGCCGAACTGGCCGGTGGCATAGCCCAACGGCTTGAGCAACTCGGCGATCGTCGGGTCGTCAGCGGACAGGCCGACGTCGAATCCGGGCATGCCGACCTTGCTCAGGCCGGTGCGGTACACGCTTTGGCCGGTGATGAACGATGACCGGCCCGCGGTGCAACTCTGCTCGCCGTAGGAGTCGGTGAACCGCATGCCTTCGGCGGCGATGCGGTCGATGTTGGGGGTCCGGTAGCCCATCAATCCGTCGCTGTAGCAACTCAGATTGGTGATGCCGATGTCGTCGCCCCAGATCACCAAGATGTTGGGCTTACCTGCAGGCATTGACGGGCCCTCGCTTCCGGCTCATTGATTTTCGGGCGAATCGCTTCCCCCACGTTAACCGCATCGGACAGGCAAGTGTTGAGAAAGCCGACCGAGTGCCGGGTAGCGTCGGCAGCAGCGAAAGGCGGACATGGCTACTACCGACGGATCGACCCTTCCGTTCCCGACTGCACCGTCGGCCAGCACCGCCGGCTACACGCTGGCCGAATCGACGCACCAGCGTCGGGTCGAGCCTCGCCACCTTCCTGATGACGCGCCGAACATCCTCATCGTTCTGCTCGACGACGTGGGTTTCGGTCTGTCCGACGTCGTCGGTGGCGAGGTGCGAACCCCGGCGTTCCGGCGCGTCGCGGAAAACGGCATCTGCTACAACACCTTTCACACAACGTCGATCTGCTCGCCGACCCGGGCGGCTCTGCTGACCGGGCGTAACCACCACCGCGTTCACTCCGGCACGATCGCTGAACGGGCCGTGGACTGGGACGGCTACACCGGGGTGATCGGCAAGGACACCGCCACCGTCGCCGAAGTCCTGCAGCATTACGGCTACTGCACCGCGGCATTCGGCAAATGGCACAACTCCCCGGCCACGCAGACCACGGCGATGGGCCCGTTCGACCGGTGGCCGACCGGGCACGGCTTCGACTACTTCTACGGGTTCATCGCCGGCGAGACCTCGCAATGGGAGCCGCGGCTGTATCAGAACCTCAACCCGATCGAACCGCCGGAGCGCGAGGGTTACCACCTCTCCGAGGACCTGGCCGACAACGCGATCTCCTGGCTGCGCCAGCACCGCGCCTATGCCCCGGACCGGCCGTTCTTCATGTACTGGGCGCCCGGCGCCGCGCACGGACCACACCATGTCGCCAAGGAATGGGCGGACAAATACACGGGTGCGTTCGACGACGGCTGGGACGCCTACCGCGAGCGGGTCTTCGCCCGACAGAAGGACACCGGCTGGATACCCGCCGAGGCGGAACTGGCCTGGGCCGGCAATACGCCCTTCCATCACACCAAACTGGTGGCAAGCCACTTCGGCGGCACCCGCAATCCGATGGCCATCTCCTGGCCGCGCCGGATCACCCCGGACGGCGCGATGCGCGGCCAGTTCCACCACGTCAACGACATCACCCCCACCATCTACGAAATCCTCGGCATCACAGCGCCGCAGTGCGTCGAGGGCCATGAACAGAAGCCGCTCGACGGAATCAGCCTGGCCTACACCTTCGACCACGCCGACGATCCGGGCCGCAAGGCGGTGCAGTACTTCGAGAACGCCGCCAGCCGCGGGATCTACCAAGACGGTTGGTATGCCTGCGCGTTCGGGCCATTCGTGCCCTGGGACACCGCCAGCACCGCCGCGCGGATGGCGGCCTGGAACGCCGAGACCGAACCGTGGGAGCTCTACTACCTGCCCGATGACTTCTCCCAGGCCAACGACCTGGCCGCCGATCAGCCCGAGAAGCTGGCCGCGCTTAAGGAGCTGTTCAAGGAGGTGTCGCGGGACAGCCTGGTGTGGCCGGTCGGCGCCGGGCTGTGGCTGCGCAGCCACCCCGAGGACCGGATCTCCTCGCCCTACACCCGATGGCGCTTCGACACGGCCTGCACCCGAATGCCGGAGTTCACCGCACCGGGCCTGGGTCGCCAGGACAGCCGCGTCGACGTCGCACTGACCATGCCCGACAACGCATCCGGGGTGCTGTACGCCCTCGGTGGATTCTCCGGCGGCCTGACCCTGTTCCTCGACAACGGCTACCTGGTCTACGAGTACAACATGTTGATTGTCGACCGCTACCAGGCCCGCAGCACCGGACCCATCTCGGGCGGCTCCCACGTCATCACGGTCACCACGCGGTTCGACTCACCGGCCCCGATGGGGCCCGCGACGGTGACCCTGAATGTCGACGGCACCGAGGTTGCCAGCGTGGCCGTGGCACGCACCGTTCCGGCCGCCTTCACCGCCAGCGAAACCTTCGGAGTCGGAGTCGATCTCGGCTCACCGGTGTCCCCCGACTATTTCGACCGCCGGCCGTTCCGCTTCACCGGGACGATCGACTACGTCGATGTCGAGGTCTTCCCGCCCGGCACGGGCGCCTGAGGTGGGGTCGCTGTGGGCCACCCTGGCCCCGTTCGTCATCGCCAGCGCACTGATGCCGATCGAACTCGTCATCACCCTCGCCCTGCTGGGCACACCCGGACGCGTCCGAACCGCAGGCGCCGCAGTCAGCGGCATGGTGCTGGTCCGGCTGTTGCAGGGCCTGATCTTCGGGATGATCCTGCACTGGGGCCGCCGCGACGACACCAAGGGCGGCCACGGCTGGCTGGTGTCCACGGTTCTGCTCGTGGTGGCGCTCGTATTGCTCGTCAGCGCACTCCGAGAGCTGCTCGGCGGCAATGACTCCGACGACCCGCCGCCCAAGTGGATGGCCGCCCTCTCATCGATGACGCCGGGCAAGGCGTTCCTGCTCGGCGCCGCCGTCATCCTGATCTCGGTCAAGCTCTGGGTGTTCACCTTCGCCGCCATGGGTGAGATCGGTGACGCGGGTATGCCGCGAAGCACCAACGCCATGACCTACATCGCGTTCGTGTTGCTCGGCGTCAGCACGCATTTGGCGATCATCGCCGCGGCCGCGTTCTTCCCGGATCGGTCGCGAGCGTTTCTCGATCGCAGTCTGGTCTGGCTGCAGGACCACAACCGGTCCATCATGATCGGGCTCGGCCTGGTCTTCGGCGGATGGTTCCTGATCAAGGGCCTCCACGGTTTCGGCATCGTTTAAGGAGAACCGGCGTGACTGAGAAGAACACGAAACGTCCGAACATCCTGGTCATCTGGGGTGACGACGTCGGCATGTGGAACATCTCGGCCTATCACCGAGGCATGATGGGCGGCTCGACGCCCAACATCGACCGGATCGCCAACGAGGGCATGATCTTCATGGACCACTACGCCGAAGCATCCTGCACGGCCGGCCGGGCGGCGTTCATCACCGGCCAGTACCCGATCCGGGTCGGGCTGGCCACCGTCGGGCTGCCCGGTTCGGAAATCGGCCTGCAGAAAGAAGACCCGACGCTGGCCGAGATGCTCAAGCCGCTGGGCTATCGGACGGGCCAGTTCGGCAAGAACCACTTGGGCGACCGTGACGAGCACCTGCCCACCGCGCACGGTTTCGACGAGTTCTTCGGTATCCTGTACCACCTGAACGCCGGCGAGTACGCCGAGCAGTACGACTTCCCGAAGAACCCCGAGATCATCAAAGAGTTCGGCTTCGGGCAGCGCGGCGTTGTGCACTGCTGGGCCAACGCTGACGGCACCCAGCGCATCGAGGACGACGGACCGTTCGGCCAGGAGCGCCAGCGCACCCTGGACCGCGAATTCCTCGACGAGTCAAAGCGATTCATCCGTGACGCGGTGGACGCCGAGGAGCCGTTCTTCGTGTGGCACAACTCGACGCGGATGCATTACCGCACCAACCTGTCGCCGGAGTACGAGGGCAAGAGCGGCTACGGAATCTACGCCGACGGCATGATGGAGCTCGACGACCACGTCGGCGAGTTACTGGACCTGCTCGACGAGACCGGAGTCGCCGACAACACCCTGGTGATGTGGGCCACCGACAACGGCCCGGCGTGCAACAGCTGGCCTGATGGCGGCAACCATCCCTTCGCCCACGAGAAGGCCGTCGGCGGATACGAAGGCGGGTTCCGGGTTCCCGTTGTCATCAGATGGCCCGGCGTGGTCCCGGCCGGTGTGGCCACCGGCGAGTTCATGACGATGCAGGACTGGATCCCGACCGTCATGTCGATGCTCGGCCAACCCGACCTGGCCGACCAACTGCTGACCGGTACCACCATCGGGGACTGCGAATACCGAGTTCACCTCGACGGAGTCGACCAGACCGATCTGATCACCGGGGCAGGGCCGTCCAAACGCAAGGAGTTCTACTACTTCACCGAGACGGTCCTGCACGGGCTGCGCTACGGGAACTGGAAGGTGCTGTTCAAGACACAGGACCGCTGGTTCAACGGAATACAACAGAACTTCGTCACGCCGCTGATCACCAATCTGAAACTGGATCCCTTCGAACGCTTCCACTCCTCCCGCGGCTTCGACGAGTGGCAGGAGAATCACGCCTGGCTCTACGGGCCGGTCGGTGTCCAGATGCAGCGCTTCCTGTCGACCTTCGTCGACTACCCGCCCCGACAGCGCAGCTTCGACCTCCCCATCGATGAGCTGATGAACCAGCTCAACCCCGCCCGCACCCGCTAGGAACCCTCACCATGGCACTCACCGAATATCAGCCCGGCACAGCGTTTCCCGGCGTCATCGCCCGCACCGCCGACGAGTCGACCCCGGCCTGGCCGGCACCGAGGCGGCCCGCCGACGACGCCCCGAACGTCGTGTTCATCGTGCTCGACGACACCGGCTACGGGCACATCGGTTGCTACGGCAGCCCGATCTCCACGCCGAACATCGACGCGCTGGCCGCCGATGGACTTAAGTACGCCAACATGAACACCACCGCGCTGTGTTCGCCGTCGCGGTCGTGCATCCTCAACGGGCGCAACCACCATTCGAACCACCTGGCGTGCCTCACCAACGGGTCGACGGGCTTCCCGGGCTCCGACGGCTACATCCCGTTCGAGAACGGGTTTCTCTCCGAAATCCTTCGGGCACAGGGCTACAACACCTACTGCGTCGGCAAGTGGCACCTGGCCCCCGAGGAGTCGATGACCGCGGCGGGTCCTTATGACCGCTGGCCGCTGGGTCGTGGGTTCGAGCGCTACTACGGTTTCCTCGGCGGTGACACCCACCAGTACTACCCCGAACTCGTACGGGACAACTCCCAGACCGAACCGGAATCCACCCCCGAGCAGGGCTACCACCTGACCCCCGACCTGGTGGAGAAGGCCACGGCGATGATCGCCGACGCCAAGCAGGTCGCTCCGAACAAGCCGTTCTTCCTCTACTTCGCACCAGGGGCGATGCACTCTCCCCACCACGTTCCCAAGGAGTGGGCCGACCGCTATGCCGGCAAGTTCGATACCGGATGGGAGGCCTACCGCCGGGAGGTATTCGACCGGCAGAAGCAGCTGGGCCTGATTCCACCGACATCCGAACTGTCTGCACCTGATCCGGACGTCGCGGACTGGGAGTCGCTCTCGGCCGACGAGCGCCGTCTGTACTCACGGATGATGGAAGTGTTCGCCGGCTTCCTCGAGCACACCGACCACTACATCGGCGAGCTCGTGCAGTTCCTTAAAGACCTTGGCGAATATGACAACACGGTGATCATGCTGATCTCCGACAATGGGTCCAGCGCTGAGGGCGGCCCCACCGGCTCGGTCAACGAGGTCCGCTTCTTCAACAACGTCCCCGACACCGTCGAAGAAGGCCTGGCCCGCATCGACGAGATCGGCGGGCCGACGGTGTTCAACCACTTCCCCTGGGGCTGGACACATGCGGGCAACACCCCGTTCCGGCGCTGGAAGCGGGAAACCTACCGAGGCGGCTCCACCGACCCGTTCATCGTCACCTGGCCGCAAGGTATCACCGCCCGCGGGGAACTGCGCTCGCACTACGCGCACATCATCGACATGGTGCCCACGGTGCTCGAGGCTCTGCACCTCGACGCCCCTGCGACGATCGCCGGGGTCACCCAATCACCGATCGAAGGCGTCAGCTTCGCCCACACCTTCGACGACGACGCCGCCCCCACCCGGCACCTGACCCAGTACTTCGAGATGCTGGGGCACCGCTCGATCTACCACGACGGCTGGCGGGCCGTATGCCCTTGGCCGGGAACATCATTCGCTGAGTCCGGCCGAAAGTTCGGCGATCCCATCACCGCAGACATGCTCAGCGAGTTGGACGCAACCGGCTGGGAGCTTTACCACGTCGCCAAGGACGTCGCCGAAACCACCAACCTCGCCGGGCAGGAGCGTTCGCGGCTGATCGCGATGATCACGCTCTGGTACAACGAGGCCGGTAAGTACAACGTGCTGCCGATCGACAGCCGCGGCGTGGCCCGCATCGCCGACGAACGACCGCAGATCGCTTCCGGCCGAAGCCGTTACGTGCTTTACCCGGGCACCCAATCGATCACGGCGGCCTCGGCGCCCAAGATCCTCAACCGGCCCTACTCGATCAACGCCGAGGTCGAACTGACCCCGGAGTCCTCCGGTGTTCTGCTGTCGATGGGTGGCAATGACGGCGGAGTCACGCTCTACGTCAAGGACGGCCTGTTGTGCTACGCGCACAACTACGTCGCCAAGGAAATCTTCACCGTCCGGTCCGACGACCGCGTGCCGGCCGGCAGGCACTTCCTGTCGGTCGAGTTCGCACCCACCGGTGAACCAGATTTCAAGAACGGCAAGGGAACTCCGGGGACCGTCGAGCTCTTCGTCGACGGCACCGCGGTGGGCCGAGGCGAATTCCCGGTCACCACGCCCATCCGGCTCGCTCAGGGCGGAGCGATGCTCGTCGG
>CAIOYU010000230.1 GCA_903862565.1 uncultured Actinomycetes bacterium
CCCGGGCGCTCAAGGTGGTCGCCATCGACAAGGATATTGCCGGTTAACAGCAACCCCGCGCCGCCGTCGCTCCACAGCCCGTACAGCCTGTCCAGTTCCGCTGTCGGTACGCCGGCGGGATCAGCCAGGCCTTCCGTCATGGCGGCTTTGGCGAGGCGGTTAGGCAAGCGGGCACCGCAGGGCAGGGAAAGTGGTTGGGCGAGCAGTTCCGACATGACGGTCCCCGATGCAGTTTGGCTGTGAACAATACGAACCCTAAAAGAACAAGTTATCGGCCGCGCACGGGATGAGGACTCAACAAAACCGGGCTGCGGCGCCATGGCGTCGCGCACCGCTGACCCCGCACCCCGGCGTCAGTTGGGCGATCAACGGCGGCTACGTGAGATAGACCGGACAGGTCGGCCAGTCGAGTTCGCATCGCTAGTTCGACCTCGGTGGTGACGACGGTCCACTCGACCTTCGCGGCGGTGGCGACCAGCTGCCGGGTCCGCGGGTGCAGGCTCGCGATGTCCGCGAAATACCACGTGAGTCGGCTGCGCAGGTTTTTGGCCTTGCCGACGTAGTTGACCCGGCCGTGGGCGTCGGAGAACCGGAAGACGACCGGCTGCAACGGGATTGACCTCGGCAGCGGCCGGTACGTCGCGGGATCAGCCACGTGATCTGCCCGTTTCTCCTACACTGCGGCGATGCACCTGCTGGACATTGGAAGAATCCTCCTCGGGCTGGTTCTCCTCGTCGCAGGTGGCGAGCTGCTCGTCAGGGGAGCCTCCGGTCTGGCCACACGCATCGGGATGTCGTCCTTGGTCGTGGGTCTGACCGTCGTCGCCTTCGCGACCTCGGCGCCGGAACTGGCGGTGACCCTCGGCGCGGTGATGGGCGGTGAACCCGGTCTAGCGGTCGGCAATGTGGTCGGAAGCAATATCGCCAACGTCCTGATGATCCTGGGGGCCTCGGCGATCATCCTGCCGCTGCTCGTCAAGGTCCAACTGGTTCGCGTCGACATTCCCTTCATGGCCGCGTTATCAATCCTCTTCCTGCTGCTGGCCATCGACGGCGGTTTAAGCAGGGTGGACGGCCTGATCCTGTTGGTCCTGTTGGTTCTCTACATCGCTGTCGCCATCATCCTCAGTAGACGGGATGGCGACGTCGACGACCTGCGCGGCCCGGGGGCATCGATCGCGACGGCGTCGGCCGGCCGGGTGGGCCACACCGCCAAGAAAAGCGCGGACACGATGACGGAGGCCGTGGAGGAAGTGGAAGCCCGCGGCGGCTCCATCGGCCGCGATCTGGTTCTTGTGCTCATCGGGGTCGCCCTGCTGGTCGTCGGTGCCAACATCCTGGTCAAGGGCGCCACCGGAATCGCGACGGCGTTTGGCGTCAGTGACTTGATCGTGGGCCTGACAGTGGTCGCCATCGGAACCTCGTTGCCGGAGTTGGCCACGTCGATTGTGGCGGTGCGCCGCGGGCAGCGGGACTTGGCTGTCGGCAACGTGGTGGGGAGCAACATCTTCAACATCGGTGCGGTCGCAGGTCTGGCCGCCATGATTTCCCCGACCGGGCTGCCGGTGCCGGAGTCCGCTTTGGCCCTGGACATCCCGCTGATGATCGCGGCTTCTGTGGTGCTTCTCCCGCTCGCCTTCACCGGTTCGGTGATCACCCGCTGGGAGGGTGGGCTGCTCATAGCCTTGTACGCCTCCTATCTGCTCTACACCGTGCTGGCAGCGGCGGAACGCCCGATTCTGCAAGGCTTCACCACCGTGATGCTGTGGTTCATCACGCCACTGGTGGTTCTCACGGTGATCAGCACCGTCGTCCACGAGATCAGCCGGCGAAGAGCGGTAGCGGCCCAGACCCGCTAGACCCGGTAGCGGTCCATAACCTTCAGCGCCCACACCCGCGTCCATTCATCACCGCTGCGCCGGTGCACGAAACGTTCGTCGCAACGGCAGTAGCCGTCGAGCAGTTGGTAGTCCTGCGGCCGAAAGGCCCCTCGCGATTGGTGCCGAAAGGCACTTCTGTTGGACGGTGCGGCGGCGGAACCTTACGACAAGACGAGCGGCGGGCGCATGAGCGGGGCGGGAAGCGGTGCGAGTATGAGAAGCAATGCGAGTACGACAGGTACGACTGTCGCGGTAGCGGTAGCGGTAACACTCGCCTTTGCCTCGCCAGCGAGTGCCGGCGGACCAGACGTGGGCTCTGCTTGTGACGGCCATGAACTTGGTAAAACGTCAACGGCCAGCGACGGCACCACCACCATTCATTGCATCGCCAATGACGCGGGCCAGATGACCTGGTACGCCGACGGGGGCGCGGTGCAAACGATTGCTGACCTGCAAGCCCAGGGGTACACCCTGACCATCGACCAGATCGGCGACAACCCACTCAATACGTGTGTCGTGACAGACGTCCACAATGCGATGACGACCAGCCAGAGAGTCGGGTCGGGAAACACGATCCCTGGTGGACCCGGGTCACTCGGCAACCACCACACGACGACTATCACTCTCGTCAAGAAGATCGACGTTTCTCTGGATTGCAGCTAGCAGCGTTGGAAACCTCCTGTCCGGACACGCGGATAGGCGAAGCTTTCTTCCTACGTTTTCACAATGAATAGATCAACGCCTGACTGAGCTGTCGACAAAGGGATCGGGTCGGCCAAGGCGTGCCTACGTCCCTGGCGTCCCCCAATCGGGGGTCACCGCGATCCACCGGAACATGGCCCATCTGGGGGACAGATGTGAGCCAGCGCACTTGGGAATGTCATCACATCGGCCGTAGACAGCGGCTTTGATCCCAGGAGGACCGACATCACATGCAGCAAGCACTGCCCGACCGGCATGTTCTGACCCAACCGACGACCCCGAGACTCCGCACCGTCGACGGACCCGTCCCGAGCCGAAGCATCTCCACGGCCAGCCGCATCCTCGAAAAGAGCCGACGCCTGGCCCTTCTGGGGATCGCCGGTACGTCCCTGTGCGTCGTGGGACTCATGTTGGTCGGCTTCTATCAGATCTATGA
>CAIOYU010000231.1 GCA_903862565.1 uncultured Actinomycetes bacterium
AGATCTTCGCGCAGCGGTTTTTGTTTTCGTAGTGACCTGCGTATGAATTTGATCTGAGTTGCAGCCAGACGGTTTAGAGTTCCGGCCGGTGGGGATCTGTCTGCCGCTTGCCCGAATCGGTTGGCTAGAAACCTGCAACTACCTGCGCAGCATCGGCTGGACAGCGACTCTAGCCGCTGGCCTGCTTGATGGTTTCTTTGCTTTGCGCCACCACATGGCCATCGCGGAATTTCCAGACGCAGAAGTTATGTGTCGCGCGGTAACCGCACGGTGAACTCGGTACGCCCCGAAGCGCTGCTCACGTCGATCGATCCCCCGTGCGCCCGCACCACCGCCTCGACGATGGCCAGCCCCAATCCGGTGGATCCGCCACTGTGTGACCGCGACCCATCAGCGCGGGTGAATCGCTCGAACACGTCCGCCTGCAACTCAGCCGGGATGCCCGGGCCGTCGTCGAGCACCTGCACCACCGAGGTATCGGCCTCGGCGGTCAGCGACACCGCCACCGACGTGCCAGGCGGGGTATGGACGCGGGCATTGGCCAACAGATTGGCTATCGAGAGGTACAGCCGTTCGCCGTCGCCGATCATGTCGAGTGGGCCGGAGGGCACAGCGACGGACCAGTGGTGATCGGGTCCGGCGGCGCGGGCGTCGCTGACCGCCTCCGCGCATAGCCTGGTCAGGTCCACCTGCTCGCGCTTCAGCGGCCGCCCCGAGTCCAGCCGGGCCAGCAGCAGCAGATCGTCGACCAGTTCCGACATTCTGCCGGCCTGGTACTCCAGCCTGTTCAACCCGTGGGCAACGTCGGCGGGGACTTCGTCTCGTCGACGCTGGACCAGTTCGGCGTAGCCGCGGACGATGGCCAGTGGCGTGCGCAGTTCGTGGCTGACATCTGCGGAGAACTGACGCATCCGGTTCTCACTGGCCTGGCGAGTGGCCAACGCAGCCGCGATGTTGTCGAGCATCCGGTTGAGCGCCAGACCGACCCGGCCCACTTCGCTGTGGCGGTTGAACTCGAATGCACCGGATCCCAGCAGCAGCGTGACCTCACCCGTGTGCAAGGGCAAATTGGCCACTTCATCAGCGGCTGCGGCGACCCTGTTCAGCGGTCTCAGCGCACGCCGAATAAGAAACCATCCCAGCAGGGTTGTCACCGCCAATGCCGCCACGATCACGCCGGCCGAGACCCACACCGAATGGGCCAGAGTCGCGTCGATTGCACTCGCGCTCAGCCCGACCACCAGAGTGTCGCCGGTACGTACACTGGTCGTGGACACCACCCGATAGCGACCCAAACGGTCCAGGTTGCGGGTCACCGGGTCACGGTCGCCGGCCACCGCCGCCAACTCCGCGGCCGCCGCTGCGGAGACAGCCACCCGGACGTGCGCCGCCGGGGAAACGCCCAGCCCTTCGATGTAACGGCTCAGAACCCCGGCCTCGGTGACCGCGCCGTTCTTGACCACCGAAGCCAGAAAACCGGCCGGCAGACCGGGCGCATCAAGGAGGATGTCCGGACCTGGCTCCTCTTCCCTCGGATGCCACGGCACCGGAATCGTGCCGCCGTAAATGACGCTCGCACGCATCGCGGCGCCGCGCAGTTGCTCGTCGAGTTGGCCGCGCAGATCGCGGTAGAGCGCGACTTCGTTCACAAACCCAACACAGACCGAGACCATGGCCAACAACACGAACTGAACGGCGAGCAGTCTCGCACGAAGCGTTAAAAACCTGTTGCGCACGTTCAAGGACATAGCTGCTGCCACGCAGCGTTCACGTGAGGGCCTTCGTGTCTCGACGCGCGACCACCGCGGTTCTGGTCATCGCGGTAGGCGTGGCCGCGGTGACCTGTTCCGCTGAATCTCGCGCGCAGCGACAAGAACCTAATGACCAGGCTTGAGGATGTAGCCGCTGCCGCGCAGCGTGTGAATCATCGGGTCGCGACCGTCGTCGACCTTCTTGCGCAAATAGGAGATGTAGAGCCCGACAAGGTTGGACCGGGCGTCGAATCCGTAACTCCAAACCTGATCGAGGATCTGCGACTTCGACACCACACACCTGGAGTTGATCATCAGGAACCTGAGCAATTTGAACTCGGTGGAGGTCAACGAAATCGGAACACCCGACCGGGTGACTTCATGGCTCTGCTCATCGAGCACCAGATCACCGACAGCGATCTGCGCGCCTCCGGCCGCGACGGTCACGCCTGCCCGCCTCAGCAGCGACCGCACCCGCAACACGACTTCCTCGATCGAGAACGGCTTGGTGACGTAGTCGTCCCCACCCGCTCTGAACCCGGCGACTCGATCCTCCACGGCGTCCCTCGCGGTGAGCAGCAACACCGGCAGGTTCGGATTCATGTCGCGCATCTTTTGCAATAGGTCCAAGCCACTCATGTCGGGCAGCATGACGTCGAGGATCACCGCGTCCGGCATCTGCGACCGTGCCACAGCGAGTGCGGCCGCGCCGTTCGCGGCGGCAAAGGTCTCCCACCCCTCGGAGCGCAGAGCGAACGACACCATCTCCGACATCATCGCCTCGTCGTCGACGATGAGCACGCGGACCGGGCGGCCATCCGGCCGCTCCAACACCGGCCACGCTGTGGAGGGGAAGGACACTCGCTGAGTATGCACCCATTGGCACCCGTTGCCTAACTAATCTAAATTCCGAAGCAGAAGTCGCCGAGGCCGAAACATGCTGCCCGCCCTAACAATTCGACGGTCAGACTATTTCAGTGCACCGCTTGGATTCCAGCGAGATTCCGGCTGCCGGGAAGCGTGCCAGCAGGGCATCGCCCATCGCAGCCGCGGGCGTCAGCACCCCGAAGCGGTCGGGGAGGGCGTCCCTGTCCAGCGCCAGCGCCAGGCCGCACTCCCCCAACATGACCGACGTCGCCTGGTAGCCGGGGTCCCCGCTCTGTGCCATGGTGGCGACATATCGCGCGCCGGAGGTCGTGGTCGTGTAGGTCTCCACCCGGTACAAGCCCCGCTCCCGCACATCTTGGCTGGGACCGGTGCCAGGCTTGGGCGCGATACGTTCCGCCAGGGTGCGCGGCAGGAAACGGAAGAGCCGACTACCCAGTGCGGCGGCCGCATTGGTGCCCGCGGTCACCGCCGCGGACACGACCGGCGCCGCGAACGACGGGCCCACGCCCATGTATTCGGCGTAGCGGAAACGGTGGCCGTAGGCGTAGTCGAGCAGGGCGTTGGTACGCCGCACAACGCGGGTGTTGTAGGGCGCCATCACGAAGCCCGCCGCCCATACGCCGGCCAACTCCGGCGCGATGTCGCGGCCGCGCCGCCAGGGCAGGTCGGGCTGGGGGCCCAGTTCGGGTTCGACGACCCGGTCCGGTGTGAGGGTGTACGGGTCGGCGAGCTGCGCGCGGATATCGGCGTCGCCGGAGGCGGCCCGGAACACCTCCATCATCGAGGCGATGGTGCCCCCGGAGAATCCGCCGGAGAAGTCGCGCAGGACGTAGTTGGTGTCCAGCAGTTCACCCTCGCCGTCCAGGTTGACCCGCCGGAACAGTTCGTAGACGCTCATATCCGAGGGGATCGAGTCGAACCCGCAGGCATGCACGATGCGGGCGCCGGTGTCGATCGCCTGCTTGTGGAAGTCATCGATGCTGCGCCGGACGAACATCGCCTCTCCGGTCAGATCGGCGTAGTCGGTGCCGGCCTTCGCGCAGGCGGCCACCAGGGGAAGTCCGTACTTGCTGTAGGGACCGACGGTGGTCACCACCACCCGGGTCCGGGCGGCCATCGCGTCCAGCGACGCCGGCGAGGAGGCGTCGGCGGTCAGGATCGGCCACGAACTCGCAGACTCACCCAGCGTCGCCCGTACCGCGGCGAGGCGTTCCGGTGATCGGCCCGCGAGGGCGATACGGGCTCCACCGCCGGCCCGTGCCAGATACTCCGCGGTGAGCTTGCCGACGAAGCCAGTGGCTCCGTAGAGGACGATGTCGAATTCGCGGCCTGTCATAGACGTCAACCTACCGTCGCCGCGGCCGGGCGTTACGAGCCGCGAGTGACGCCCGGGCCGGTCACCGTCCGGCACACCTGGCCCCAGTCCACCAACCCAAGTGGACCCTTGCCGAGACCCTGGCACTTCGTGGGGCCGGACGGCCCGGCGGCCGCGGGCGCCTTGGCGGCGAACAGCGTGGGACCGGCGGCCTTGCCGCACACCGGCCAGGCGTCGATGCCCTGGCTGCTCAGGACGTTCTCGGCGACCCTGATCTGCTCCTCGCGCGAGGCCTGGCTCGGCAGACCTCTTCCGCCGTTGGCCTTCCAGGTGGCGGGGCTGAACTGCAATCCGCCGAAGTAGCCGTTGCCAGTGTTGATCGCCCAGTTGCCGCCCGATTCGCACTGGGCGACGGCATCCCAGTTGACTCCGCTGTCGGCGGTGGCGGTGCCCGCACCGAGGGCTGACGCCGTGATGACCAGCCCCAGTGCCGGCGCGGCCAGCGCGGCCAGGGTACGGCGGATTGCGTTCACTGGTCGGCCCCTTCCGGTGTGCGGTTGTGATGTGGATCGCACCGCGCCCGGCAGTCGTTACAGAAGCGTCACCAGTTTTTTATGAGGTGGTTGTGATGGCGGACTCACGCGCACAAAAAAGGTGGTGCCGGGATTCCCGGCACCACCCTTTAGGAGCTGTTCGCGAAGATTAACCGCGACGCCCACACACCGGCCACGCGCCGATGCCCTGGGTGCGCAGAACGTTCTCCGCCACGCGGATCTGCTCCGCGCGCGAGGCCTGGTTCGGCATACCAGTGCCACCGTTGGCGGCCCAGGTCGCGGGGCTGAACTGCAGGCCACCGTAGTAGCCGTTGCCGGTCGCGATCGACCAGTTACCACCGGACTCGCACTGCGCAACCGCGTCCCAGTTGACGCTGTCGGCGTTGGCGGTGCCGGCGCCGAGGGCGATCGGAGCCACGGCCATCGCACCGGCCATAGCGGCCATAACCAGCGTATTGCGGAGATTCTTCAACATTCTTCCTTTCGCCGCGCGCATGCCTTCTACGCCGTGGCCCGGTTGCCCGATTCACTTCGCGGGTCGCACCGTCTCGGTCTGGTGCGGCAGCGGCGGCCGGTGGGCCTACCGGCCCGCACAGCCCCGCTCATGCGCAGGGTTTCTATTCTGAAATTGCCCCGTAATAGGGGAACCAGTAGAACGGTACGGACCGCCTTGCGATAAGTCACCTCAATGACACAACAATTTCTGCGCAATAACGGACCGATCACGACGCAATGCTTATTGGAGTACGTGCAGGTCAATCAAGCGTTTTCCGGGCCGGAAAAGCGGTGGACACCATCAAGATGTGTGACAGAAATCACATCATAACTGCGGTCCGCGTCACAGCGCGTGTCGAAACACCCGTAACACCATTCACAGCAATAACAGCCGAAGAAATAGCGCAGGCATTTTTATGACAAGCCGGGGGCATTCAGGTTGGTCAGTGCCCGCGAGCCAGCGTCGAACGCCAGGCGCACCGTCGCCGCCGTCGCGACGAGCGACCGCATGCTGCGTTCCCCCGAGCCGACCAACGCCTCGATGCGGTCGGCCAGGGCGGTTCGGTACACCCCGGCCAGGTAGTGATCCCGGCCGTCCCAGGGCAGTACGACATCGGCGTCAGCGCCGCGGAGGCCGGCGAGTCGTTCCACGACGTCACCGTCGAGGTAGGGCATGTCGACCGCGCTGACGAAGGCCCATTCGGCGCCGGCCGCGGCAGCAGCCCGCAACCCGCAGGCGGTTGCAGACAGCGGGCCAGCCCCCGGTTCGGCGTCTCTGAGCATCACGGCGACCAGTGGCGGCAAGTGCTGGGCAGGGGCGGCCACGACGAACATCGGATCGCATCGGGTGCCCAGGACCGCGACGGTGTGCTCGACCATTGTCATTCCGGGTGCGCCGGGGCAGGGCATGGTGGCCTTGTCGCGGCCCATACGCCGCGAGGATCCACCGACCAGGATCACCGCCGCGAGCCGATCCGACCCATCGACAGGCTCGGTCAGGTCACGGTCCAGGTATCGCGACCACGCAGCAGCGCCTGCAGCGCACAGCGGTCTCCGGTGCTGGTCTGACCCACGGGCCCGATTATGCCCGTCCCGGCAAACGCGTGCCAGGACAACCCGTGAGGGGCACCGGGCATAGATTTGCACCATGAGTGACGCTGGGGCCGACTTCCCGGCCGACTACGACGAGCACGCGGTCGCCATCGGCGAACCTCGAACCGTCGCGGCCGGGGTATCTGCGGTCATGGTCGCACTGCGGCGAGGCGTGGCCGAGATGGGGGTCGTTCGGACGGCCGAGACGCTGGCAAAGGTGAACCAGCGCAACGGCTTCGACTGCCCCGGCTGCGCCTGGCCCGAAGACCCGGCAGGGCGCCGACTTGCCGAGTTCTGCGAGAACGGCGCCAAGGCCGTCGCCGAGGAAGCCACCCGCCGGGTCGTCACACCGGAGTTCTTCGCGCGGCACCCGGTGGCGGAGTTGGCCGGGCGGCCCGAGTACTGGCTCTCCCAGCAGGGCCGCCTGACCGAACCGATGGTGCTGCGCCCGGGTGACACGCACTACCGACCGATCGACTGGGACCAGGCGTTCGGCCTGATCGCCGACGAACTGCGGGCGCTGGCCGGCCCGGACGAGGCGGTTTTTTACACCTCCGGCCGGACCAGCAATGAAGCCGCGTTCCTCTACCAACTCCTGGTCCGCAGTTTCGGCACCAACAACCTGCCGGACTGCTCGAACATGTGTCACGAGTCCTCGGGCACGGCCCTGACCGAGTCGATCGGGGTGGGTAAGGGTTCGGTGACCGTCGCCGACATCGAACACGCCGACCTGATCGTCGTCGCCGGGCAGAACCCCGGCACCAACCATCCCCGCATGCTCACCGTGCTGGAGAAGGCAAAGGCCAACGGCGCGAAGATCATTGCGGTCAATCCACTTCCGGAGGCCGGTTTGATCCGGTTCAAGGACCCGCAGACCGTGCGCGGCGTCGCGGGCCGGGGCATTCCGATTGCCGACGAGTTCGTCCAGATCCGCCTCGGCGGGGACATGGCGCTCTTCCGGGGCCTGGCGCGGCTGTTACTGGAGGCCGACGACCGGACCCCCGGCACCGTCGTCGACCAGGATTTCATCGCGCGGCACTGCCACGGGTTCGACGACTACGCCGCACTGGTCCGAACTATGGATCCGGACACCGTCTGGGAGGCCGCCGGCGTCGGGCGCGGGCAACTGGAGCGCGTCGCGGCCATGCTGGCGGCGTCCGAGCGCACCGTCGTGTGCTGGGCGATGGGACTGACCCAGCACACCCATGCGGTGGCCACCATCGCCGAGATCACCAACGTCCTTCTGCTGCGCGGCATGATCGGCAAGCCCGGTGCCGGCGTCTGCCCGGTGCGAGGGCATTCCAACGTCCAGGGCGACCGGACGATGGGCATCTGGGAAAAGGCGCCGGAGAGTTTCCTGGCCGCACTGGAGTCGCGGTTCGGAATCGCCGTCCCACGCAAGCACGGTTACGACACCGTGAACGCGATCCGTGCCATGCGCGACGGCCGTGCCTCGGTGTTCATCGGGATGGGCGGCAATTTCGCCTCCGCCACACCGGACACCGCAGTCACCGAGGCTGCGCTTCGCACGTGCGCGTTGACCGTTCAGGTGTCCACCAAGCTGAACCGCAGCCACGTCGTCCCCGGCCGCACCGCTCTGATACTGCCCGCGCTGGGACGCACCGACCGCGACGTCGTCGATGGCCGCAGACAGGTGGTCTCGGTGGAGGATTCGATGTCGATGGTGCACCTTTCCCGCGGCGGGCTGCAGCCGCCGAGCGATGAGGTGCGCAGCGAGGTGGCGATCGTCTGCGGCCTGGCCCGATCGCTGCTGGGCTCACAGCACCCCGTGCCATGGGAGCGGTTCGCAGCAGACTACGACACCATCCGCGACGCGATCGCCGAGGTGGTGCCGGGCTGCGCGGACTACAACCGCAGGGTCCGGGCGCCCGACGGTTTCCAGTTGCCGCACCCGCCACGTGACTCCCGCGAATTCCCCACGACCACAGGGAAAGCCAATTTTGCGGCTGAGCCGCTGACGTGGGTTCCGGTGCCACCGGGCCGACTGATCCTGCAAACACTGCGCAGTCACGACCAGTACAACACCACCATCTACGGCCTCGACGACCGCTACCGTGGCATCAGCGGAGGCCGCCGGGTGGTCTTCGTCAACCCTGCCGACATCGCGGCGTTCGGACTGACCGCCGGCGAACGGGTCACTCTGGTCTCGGAGTTCACCGACTCCAGCGGGGAACTCCAGGAACGTCGGGCCGAGGACTTCCTCGTCGTTGCCTACCCCACCCCGGTGGGTAATGCTGCCGCGTACTACCCGGAGACCAATCCCCTGGTACCCCTGGACCATGTTGCCGCCAAGTCGAATACGCCGGTCTCGAAGGCGATCGCGATCCGGCTGGAGAAGGTGTGAGCTCGTGGGTCGGGTGACAGCACGCCGGCGAGTCAACCGGATCACCGCGGGCCAGTC
>CAIOYU010000232.1 GCA_903862565.1 uncultured Actinomycetes bacterium
GAGTCGTTGCAACCGGATCAGACCGTACCGATCGCCGGTGTCGTTGACTACCAAGGGATCTCGGGGACGTGTGACGTATGGCGCGACCTGGCGATCAGTGACAGCGCCGACATCCTGTTCCGGTTCGACGACCCGATGTTCCACGACCGGGCGGTGATCAGCCGCAACCGCGTCGGTGCCGGGCAGGTCATCTACGTGGCCGGCGGCGTGGACTCCGAAACGCTCGATCGGGTTATCGGGGATCTGGTCACCGAATCGGGGCTTCCGGGATTCCGCACCCCGGATGGACTCGAGTGGTACGAGCGCTCAGGTCCGGATGGACGAATTGCTCTTGCGCTCAACCATTCCCATCATCCGGTCAGCTTCCGGGGACGCGACTTGGGGCCGTACGAGTCGCGTGTCGTACGGCTATAGGGATTCCAGATAAGGGGCAGACATGCGACTATTCCAAGCACCAGGCCGGGCGAATCTCATCGGCGACCACATCGACTACATGGGCGGTCTCGTCCTGCCGATGGCCATCGACCGCGGCACCTGGCTGTGGGTCGAGGGCCGTGACGACAGCCTGATACGCGGCAGCTCGGTGAACTTCCCCGAATCCGGGACGATCGACGTCGATATCAACGACTCGGCGTACGACAAAGCCCGGGGCTGGACGAACTATATGGTGGCCATGGCCTATGCCCTGCGCAAACGCGGCGCGGTGATTCCCCACGGATTCGACGTCCGGGTACGCGGCGACATTCCTAACGGTGCGGGTCTGAGCTCGTCGGCGTCCATCGAGTTGGCGTTCGGCGTGGCTCTGAACAACTGGTTCGACCTCGGATTCACACCTACCGAACTGGCGCAGGCCGGGCAGATCGCTGAGAACGAATTCATCGGGGTCTCCAGCGGGATCATGGATCAGCTCATCATCGCGAACGGCCGGCGTGGGTACGCGCTGGCGATGGACTGCCAGACCCTCGACGTTTCTCCGGTTCCCATGCCGGCAGACGACGTGATCATCGTGGCCGATTCGGGCAAGCGCCGGGGGCTCGTGGAGAGCGCCTACAACGAGCGGCGCGCCGCTGCCGAAGAAGCGGAGCGCGAGCTCGCAGGCCCCCGGCTCGTCGATATCGCGCCGGAGGATCTCGATGCGGCGCTGGCCCGGCTCGAACCGGCGTTGCGTGCCCCCGCTCGTCACGTGGCGACCGAGCAGCACCGCGTTCTGGAAGCGGTCGCGGCACTGAAGGCCGGCGACGATGAGCGGATGGGCCAACTCATGCGTCAGTCGCACGAATCGCTGCGCGACGACTACCGCGTCACCGGTCCCGAGCTCGACGCGCTGGCAGCCGCCGCATGGGAGGCACCGGGCTGCCTCGGTGCACGAATGACCGGGGCGGGCTTCGGCGGCTGCACGGTGAACCTGGTCCGCGCCGACGCAGCCGACGCATTCGCGGACTTCGTGGGCCCGCGGTACACCGAGGCGACCGGTCTCGATCCGCGCTTCTTCGTGGTGCGGGCCGACGCGGGGGCGCGCGAGATCACCGAGCCGGCGGTGTTGAACGCCAATCCCGCGCCGGACTGGGAGCAAGCGTGATCGAGTCGGCCATCGGCAACCTGGTCGACTACGGGGTCAAGCAAGGGCTGATCGGTGCCGAGGACCGGGCTTACGTCCGCAATCGCATCATCGAGGTCCTGCAGATCGAGGACTACGACCTCGCAGCCGAGACGTCGGACTGTGCCGGGACCCCGATCGACGACCTGCTCGCTCCGCTCCTCGACGACGCAGCGTCGAGGGGTCTGATCGAACCCGATACGACCACCGAACGCGACCTGTGGGACACCGCTGTGATGGGCGCATTCGTCATGCATCCTTCGGTGGTCTGCGAGCGGTTCTGGTCGCTGCACAAACAGGATTCCGCCGCGGCCACGAATTACTTTCACCGGATGTCGGTGGCGAGCAACTACATCCGGACCGGCCGAACCGCGCGGGACATCCGCTGGCAGCAGGACACCGACTACGGCCGGATGGACATCACCATCAACCTGTCCAAACCCGAGAAAGATCCGCGCGATATCGCCAAGGCCGCCAGGAAGATACGCAGTGCGGATCGCCACCCATATCCGGCGAACCTCCTGGTTCGGGACAATGAGGGCTACCCCGGCCGCACCGATCACCCCGCCCGGCAGAATCTGCGCCTGATCCCCATGGAACTCGGCGGCGAGCGCTGGTTCCTGCAGTACTCCCCCTACGAGTACTACAACGAGCACGCGATCGTACTGAGCGAGGCGGTGCGGCCGATGAACATCGACGGCGCCGCTTTCACGCGGCTCGCCGACTTCGTCGATACGCTCCCGCATTACTTCGTCGGATCGAATGCCGATCTGCCGATCGTGGGAGGATCTATCCTCAGCCAGGATCATTTCCAAGGCGGCGCATACGAATTCGCGCTCGATCGAGCCGCAGTGGTCGCGCAGTGGGACCTTGACGAGATGTCGGTGGAGGTCCTGCGCTGGCCGCTGACGGTGCTACGGTTTCGCGGGCCGCGCAACCAGGTGCTCACGCGGGCCACTGATCTCCTGGCAGCCTGGCGGCAATACTCCGACCCCGAACACGGCGTGCTGGCCTACACCGGCGAGGCCCCGCACAACACCATCACCCCCATCGCCCGGCTCATCGACGGCCACCTGCAGCTGACTCTCTGCCTGCGTAACAACCGGACCACGCGCGAGCATCCGGACGGGATCTTCCACCCGCACGACGAAATTCATCCGATCAAGCGTGAGAACATCGGACTCATCGAAGCCATGGGCCTGGCCGTCCTCCCCGCGCGCCTGGCGACCGAACTGGAGCACATTGCCGACGCACTGGCAGCGGGATCCGAACTGCCGCAGGAGTTGTCGGCTCATCAGCCGATGCTCGACCGACTGCGCTCCCGCCACAACGGGCCGCTCAGCCTGGCCGAGGCCCACGCGATCGTGCAAATCGAGGCTGGCGACGTCTTCGTCCGCGGATTGGAGCATTGCGGTGTCTTCGGCGACGACGCCGTCGGCGGCTGCACCAGGCTCCTCTGTGCCCTCGGCTGGATTAGGCCGTAAGGCCCGCCGGACTCAAGGAGTGTTTCGTGACTCCTGACCTTTCCCGGTTTCCCGGGGGGGAGCTCAACAGTCATACTCGCGGCCGTTTCGACGGCAGCACTTCATTGAGGGAACCGGCTATCGGTCACGGACACCGCTCTCGGACCGTCAGCCACCCCAACGATGAAAACCGCTCCAAGAAGCTCAGGTGCGGTCTTTGGTTTGCTCCCCAGCCCTTCGCGGTGCAGCACGACCATTACAGACTCTTGATCCGGATGGTGAAGATCGCCCAGTCGGCGGTTTCCGCGTCGTTGGGGTTGCGGTAGTAACTGTTGAAGGTGTCAGAGCTTTCTACCCGATAACCGTCGCGCCCCCGTTTGACGTCCATGTGTCCCTTCGGTGTCCGGCAGCACCATCAACTTCACCAGGTTGGCGGTCAGAGCGCCGGGTATGCCCGGTGGCACCGTGCTGCCGTCTGATCACCACGCAGCGTTGGAGCAACGCCGTTGTGCGGATCCGGCGATCCCTGGGGAAAGAAAGGCGTAACTTGAAGTTGGTTCAATACCGCCATTACGAGGAGCCTTCAGTGTTAACACTCACAGGCCATGCACAGCGACTGCTGTTGACCGGAGCCGCCGCGGTCGCAGTCGCCGCCGCCCCGATCGCAGCGGCCGAACCCCTCGTTAACAACCCCACGCAAACAACGTGCGAGACAACGGCCGCCAGCCCGACTACCGGCGGCCAGAACGCGCACTGCACCAGCAGCCCTGGCAACACCGAGATCACCGCGACCCCAAACCATCTCGGCGGGGCGGCCCAAGAAACGAATAATCTCTGCCTCCCGGAAGCAGGCGGAATGGGAGTTGCCCAGTGCCCCTGGACCGGCCCGGGAACTGCACCGGCTGGCTAAGCCCGCGCGCTGCCAGCACGACTCTGCCGGGCCGCGCCGTTCGCACCCGGCAGGAACCTGGCCAGGCCCGAAGCTGAACTCCTTGCGGAAACCCATCAGAGCTCAATCACCGGAGGGGTGTAACCCGAGTCGGTCGTGATCTGGATCGCGCAGGCCGCGCCGCGGTGCCGAACGCCGGTGCCGAAGCTGCGGGCCGGGGATTACCCGCAAGCCCTGGTATGCCTCAACCGCCGACTCGCGGTAACCGATCACGTTCTGCTCGCTATTCGGCCCGCCGGTAGCCGCGCCGGAGCCGAATTGCTTGACCTTGCGAATTGCGCTCTCAACGTCAGCGGCGTCCAGGTTCGCGCTCGCGGTGGAGACATACATGCTGGTATCCGCGCCGAAGTTCTTGCCCATGGCGTAAGGGCCAGACCATCTACCTCGAGGTTTTGAGTAGGGCCGGCGGGGCTCGAACCCGCGACGAACGGATTCGCGAGCGAGGGGTCCTGTTGCATTGCGTTGATTCCTGTAATCTTCACTACTGCAATGCTTTTCGATGGGACCGCTGCCTAAGAAACCTCGCTGATTCCGGTCGCATCTCGGTCATATTCGATGAATAAACGATGACCGGCCCACTTCACCGTTCCCGCGTTTGCTGGACCGGGAATGCGGCCGGTAGCACTGCGGCCCCGGCCGGCCGCACAGCGATTCAGTACCAACTCAGTTCGAGAGCCCAGGGTAGACGACGGTCCCTCTGTCGACATCCTTGATCAGCGCCGGCCAATCGCGGTAATCCAGGGTGAATCCGTCTTGGTAGCCACGGACTCCGGTTCGAACAGTCTCGACGACGTTCATCGCGACTTGATAGAACTCGTCGTAACGCGGGTCGTCCATCTCGATGTCTAGTTCACCGC
>CAIOYU010000233.1 GCA_903862565.1 uncultured Actinomycetes bacterium
AGCCAAATCGGCTGGGAGTTCGGGCTGTAGAAGTGTCACAGCGCGTGTACCGATTGGAGCAAATCGGGTGGGGCTGGTTGGGTGCAACGGGCTGCCGGTCTTGGCCTGGCTGCCGATCACAATGGTGGGGATACCCAGGCTCGCCGCCAGGTGCGCCGGACCACTGTCGTGCCCGACGAACGTCGTGGCTCCGATGACCCGCGCGGCGACTTCATTGATGGGCATGCCAGCCAACGAGTCGATCACATCCGGCGCCATCCGCTGCAAGATTCTATGTTGCTCGCGGTCGCCTGCACCACCGACAAGCAAAATTCGGTCGAACCTGCCCGCGGCTTCACCGAGAACAACGGCCCAACGCTGGAGTGGCCACGTTCGTACGGCACTTCCGGCAGAGGTTTGGACGATGAGTGTTCGTTCGGCGCTCGGCGCCCTAGTCAGTCCGAGATATCTCCTACCGAAACCACTTTCGATGAGGTCAGGTAAGCCGAGATCGCGCATCAACGCTTGAAGGTGGATGGTCTCGTGGCCCGCAGTTTCAACCTCGGGTACCAACCGCCAGATCTCCTTAGTCGCCCGAATATCCGCGCGCGAGCTATTCATTCGGTGCCGGGGGTCGTGAGCAATCGTCAGAGCTCCGGCGCCCAGCGCCCATGCTGTCGCGTTCATTCCCCAATCCCGCTCCCACCGCGGAACAATGACAAGATCAAACTGTCCCACGTGCCGCCTTCCACGATGGAACGCGGCCAATTGGCCATGCAGCGAGAGCGCGAGGAGCCGATCAATTCGAGCCCTTGCGGCTTGGCTCCGCGGTTTACTTCCGTGCTGAAACGGGGAATCAACCGTGACTTCGACGCCGGGAACGGCTAACAGTTGCGCCGCATTACTGCTTGTCACCGCGGTCAGAGTTTCAACGGCGACGGATTCACGCAGTGCCTGCAAGAGGGGCATCGTAAGAATCCAGTCACCGATGCCGGCAAACTGAACAACAGCGACGCGAAGCGGACCGCCCTTAGTTTTGGCGAGCAGCGGCAGTATTTGGCCGGCCACGGGGACCGGCTCATCTATCTGTTTGCCAAGTGGCAACCGGGTTCCCTGAGCGAACCGCGTAAGCCAACGGTCACGCACTGACAACCTGCCGATCCTTTCAGGCCGAACTCTAGTTTGGGCGAAGCGATACTCCACACCGGTAGCCGCTGTTCGCGCCGCAAGCAGTACCATACCGTGCGTGCGGGCAGTCGCGGCGGCGCAGAGCCTGATGTGCCCATGACGGACCTTGAGGGGGAGCGCACCAAACGCACTGCGGCCGTGATTTCTGCCGCCCGGATGGGCCTAGTTGCCAAAGCGCTGACATTGTTTATCGCAGTCGCGGCGCAGCCCCTGATCGTTCGCCATCTCGGTATCGAACGCTACGGTGCGTACGTCACTGTAACGGCATTGGCATCATTTATGACCTTTGCCGACCTAGGTATCGGGAACGGGTTAATCAGCGAATTGACCCGGCACCGGGCTCGCAAGGATTTAGCCGCCATGCAGTCGCTCGTCAGTTCGGCTCAGCTGTTTCTCACCGCCATAGGTGTGGTGGTCGCCACGCTTGGCGCGCTGTCCTACTTTGCGCCATGGGAGCTTCTGCTCCATTCGGACATACCCGCCAATGAATTACGTTTGGCCGGTGCGACTTTCCTGGTCGTATTCGGCCTCGGCGTTCCCCTCAGCCTGAGCCAGAAGCTGCTGCTCACCGAGCTGCGCGGCGACCTCGCTGCTACGTGGGCGGCCGCACAGGGGATTTTATCCGCAGTCGCGGCGGTTTTGGCCGCTCTCGCGGGGGCCAACCTGCCAGTTATGGTCGCGGTCACAGTTGGGTCGTTCACTCTGGTCGGGGGCATTCAGACGGTATGGCTGCTGCGAACGCGCGCGGAATATGTGCCGTCGATCAGCCGAGTGGAGTCGCAAGTCGTCCGACGATTGCTGCGCAAGGGTGCGGTGTTTCTCATCCTCGGTATCGGAGGAGCGCTGGCATACCAGCTCGACCTAGCCATCGTCAGCTCACAGATAGACACTGCGTCTGCTGGCCGTCTGGCAGTCGCCATCCGCGTACTGACGGTCGTGCAACAACTCACGAATACGTCGCTCACCCAGCTGTGGTCCGCGTTCTCTCACGCCATCGAACACGGGGACCACGCGTGGGTGCGGCAAGTGCTTTGGCGCTCGACGGCTGTCATTGCCGTGATCACAGGTGCGGTTCTGGTTCCCTTAGTGCTTATCGCCCCATGGGGGATCAAACTACTGTTCGGTCAGGATGCGGTGGCTGACAATCTGACCATTGCTCTAGTCGGGCTATGGGTTTGGTATCAGTGTGTCAACACGCCGATTGCCTACCTGCTCAACGGCGCTGAGGCCTTCAAATTCCTGGCTACGGTTGTGCCCTTTATGGCGGTCTCAGACCTCGTAGCGTCGTTGTATCTAGTCCATCCATTAGGTACCGCCGGCCCGGTGGCAGCGAATCTCATCACCCACACGGCACTAAACCTGATCCCGTCCCTAATCTGGTTGTGGCACAGGTTCTACAGAAAAACAAACACATAGGTTTCCGACAAATCCGTTGCGCAACGATATCAATCCG
>CAIOYU010000234.1 GCA_903862565.1 uncultured Actinomycetes bacterium
TCGCCCGTAGGGCTTTTCGGGCGGGGAGTATCCCTCGTCGAGGACGTCGTCGACCCCGCGGTCGATCAAGGTGTCCTCCGACGGGAGCTGATCGCTGACGTCCCCGTCACTCATGGAAGCCGTTATTCACAGAAGTCTCCTCATATCCCGCTCGACGGGCAATTATCCGCTGGTCCACCGCTGCCAGGTCAAGGGCCGTTGGTCACTCAACGGTGTTTGACCGCGCCCGGAAACGGTTATTTCACACTCATGCAGTGCCGATGCTGGGAAACCACCACCGCGGAGTTACAGGCGTACCTCGGATCAGCCTGCGGGCGACTGGAAGTCGGGCAACTGCGGCGCTTCGTGCGCGCCTGGCACGACATCTGGCACGAAGTCGAGGACCGAGTCGACGGGCAGGGCGCCGAGCGCCAGCGTGAGGCGGAATATGCACTGGCGGCCGCCGTCCAGGAACTGCTCGCGGAATACGACACCGCAACCGGCGCGGATACGGCTTAGGCCGATTTCAGCGCAGGCAATGATTTCAGCGCAGTCAATGATGGGCACTCATGCATTTCCCTCAGTTGGTTGAGCGCTTTGGCCAACAGCCGGGATACCTGCATCTGTGAGACGCCGACACGTTGGGCGATCTGCGTCTGACTCAACGACTCGAAGAACCTCAGCAAGACGACGTTGCGTTCCCGCTCCGACAGCTTCCCGAGCAATCGGCGCAACGTCTCCCGGTCATCGACGCAGTCGATCCGCGCATCGATACTTCCGACGGTGTCAACGATCCCGGGGGTGTCACCGTCGCCGATGCCGTGCAACGGCAGGCTCCGGTAACCGCTGTTGGCCACCAGGCCTTCGACCACCTCTTCCCTGGTCAGGCCCAACTCGGCGGCAAGTTCGGAGGCTGTCGGGGCACGGCCCAGTAGCTGGTACAGGTCCGCGGTGCACCGTCCCAGCCGCGGCTGCAGTTCCTTGAGACGGCGTGGCACCTTCACAGACCAGCTGTTGTCGCGGAAATGGCGCCGGATCTCGCCGACGATCGTCGGAACCGCGAACGCGCCGAAATCCGAACCCATCTCGACGTCGAAGCGCATGACGGCCTTGACCAGACCGACCCGGGCGACCTGAACCAGATCGTCGTGCGACTCACCGCGACCGTAAAAACGGCGGGCGATGTCGTCGGCGACCGGCAGGCACCGCTCCACGATCCGGTCCCGGAGCCGGCGTGCACGAACGGGATCGTCCCACAACGTCGCCATCTGCCGGAACAGGTCATCGAGCGGTATGTCGTCCCGCGGCGATTGCGTCGGGGCAAGACTGCGGAGCCGACTGGAGCCGACCGGCTCCAGCGGGGTTGAGCTCATCGGACACGCCATGTCACCAGCCGCCTTTCATCCGCAGCCAGCGCAGCGCCCCGCCGTGGGAAGGGCTTCGCGCTAACTCTGCGACCGTTCGGAAATCACGAGATGATCGTGCCGCGATCGCGCGCACCCGCAAATAGATCTACGGAACTAATTGAGAGCTAGATCTTCCGCGAGCAGACTCCCGGGAAAGGTCTGTCGGTCTAAGATCTGGAGCGTGATCGGCGAGAAACTCCGAGGGACCAGCCGTGCTGGCTAACCGGCCGGCGTCGGAACCGTCGGGCACTCGCATCGTGATCATCGACGACGGCAGGCTCAACCGGGAATGCCTGGCAGCACAACTCCGCGCGAACGGCGTCCACGCCGACGTCGCCTGGGATCTGCCCTCGCTGTTCGGTCGGGTCGACGCGGGCAGACCGGACGTGATCCTGATCAACGTCGGCACCCCGGACAGCGCCACTCTGCTCCAGGTCAGCCTCGACATCGACATGGCCACCAAAGTCGTCGTTTTCGGCCTGTCCATGGACCGGGAATCAGAGATCATCGCCTCGGCCGAGTCCGGCGTCGCGGGGCTGCATCTGCGGACGGAGTCGTTCGAACACCTGCTGGCCCTGGTCAGCAATGCCGGAAAAGGGCAGGCACAGTGTTCCTCGGAGGTCTCCGCGATTCTCATGCGACGCGTGTACGCCTTTGCCGCACAAGCAAATCCAGATTCCTCAACCAACTCCCTGACCGCACGGGAGACCGAGATCCTGGAACTGCTGGAGCAGGGCCTGACCAACCAGCAGATCGCCTCGCGCCTGTCGGTCACAGTGCACACCGTCAAGAATCACGTGCACAGCCTGCTGACCAAGTTGGGAGTCGGTTCCCGCAACGACGCTGTCACCGTGCTCCGGGCAACCAAGTACGCAAACCCCGACCCGTCTGCGACCTGACGCGACCGCTAACCGAACGGCCTGCTCACCAGGGTCCAGTGATTGACCAGGTTGCGGGTGTAGCACAACCGATCGAGGACAGCTTGCGCCATGGCCAGGCCGCGGCCGCGTTCGGCCCATTCATCGACCCCGCGGACCGCGGCCAGGTCGATCTGTGCGGGGATACCGTCGTCGACGAAACAGACCCGGACTTCGTTGTGCAGCACACGCACTTCCATGCGCAGGCGCACCTCCCGACTCCGACCGGCGTGTTCGATGATGTTGGCGCCGATTTCCGCGACGGCGATCCCCATCTGCAGACGAACACGGTCCGGGACATGGGTACACGCAGACCAGACCCGCCCCAGCACGTTGTCGATGTCGCACAGCGTCGTCGGACCGGCGACGGTGTCGAGCACACCGGTTCCTCCGGCCACACCAGCGATCATGTGCCCGATATTGCCTTATCCGGCCGCCGCGTTACATGGGAAATTGGAGCGATGAAGGAACTAGATCCCGTCAGTCGAACGGCTTACTGATCAGAGTCCAGTGATTGACCGTGGTGCGGTGGTAGGAAAGCTTTCCCAGCGCCGACTGGGCCAGCGCCAGACCGCGGCCCCGTTCGGCCATCGCGTCGGGCAGTTCCACCGAAGCGAGGTCGACACTCGCCGGTATCCCAGCGTCGGCGAATTCGACCCACACCTCATGCGGTGACACTCTGACTTCCATCCGCATCCACACGGCTCTGCCTTGCGCGGCGTGCTCGACGATGTTCGCGCCGATCTCACCGGTGGCGATTCCCACCTGCATGCGCACGGCGTCGGGGACATGGCGATGGTCGGCCCAGGCCTGTCCGAGGATTGCGTCGATCTCCTCGAGTGTGTGCGCACCCGTGGTGGTCTCGAGCACCCGTGATTCAGGTTGGCTCATCGAAGGCTTTGTCCGCCGTCTCGTAGGACTTCAGAACCCGATTGAGGTTGGTCAAGTCCAAC
Organism: uncultured Actinomycetes bacterium; assembly: GCA_903862565.1. GTDB lineage: Bacteria > Actinomycetota > Actinomycetes > Mycobacteriales > Mycobacteriaceae > Mycobacterium. The sequence continues at coordinate 3,256 of CAIOYU010000234.1, forward strand.
ACGGCCATCGCCTGCTCACCCGGAGCGGCGATTCTCAAGTCACCGCCGCTTTGCCGCGCGGCTTTGAGTCCGGAGATCAACGCACCCAGACCGGACGAGTCGATGGTATCGACGCCGGACAGGTCGACAACCAGACGCGTCTTCCCACTCTGGACAAGACTGTGGAGTTGCTCGCGCAAGCCCGGCGCCGCCACCATGTTGAGGCGACCCTCGGGACGGACCACTACAACACCGGAATCGGTCGTCCTGGTCGGACACTCGGCCATCGTCTTCCTCCTTGCTCGGATGAGCATAGCCCCGTACGGGGCAGGTAACCGCAAAGAAGGTTCAACCGCGCCCTGCCCGTGCCCGGCCCCGAATTTGCTGTTAGCTTCACAACAGGGTCTTGGGCCGGACTGTAAGAACCGACCGGGGACTCAGGGGGAAGCCTCGGCGGGCCCGACGCGCGTGCGGCGACCCTCCCGGAACCCCGTGGCCTCCCCGGTCGCTTACCAGGTCCCAGGTGGAACGTCACATGGGGACGACAAGCGGACATCGAAGCGGAAGGCGTCCCCGATAGAGAAGGTTTCATGTTCCTGAAATCTTGACCACGATGAGCCCGGAATCGGGACCCGCACCGTGATCAACCTGCTGGACAAGGCGCTTCAGCGCGTGCTGCGGAAGACCGCGGCGCAGTCGGCGGTGGTGTGGAGCGACCGCGGTAAGGCGGGGACCGGCACCGTCCTGAGTTGTTGCCCAACCGGTCTGCTTCCCAGGGGTGCGGCCGGGCCGGCGGACACTGTCGTGGGACTCGAATCCGGTGAACACACGACCGCCGGGCTGATGACGGGTGCCGCAGACAATGTGCTCAATACCCTGGCGAAGCCACCGACAGCAGCGAAGTCCTTCGCGCTCGGCGGCGAACTCTCCTCACGTTGCTGTGGTTCGACGACTGCACCCGGCCCGGATGCCCTTCCCGAGGCGTCGTTCACCAAGATCAGCCATCTCGCCGAACTCCTCGCCGACAGTCAGTTCAACCTCGGCGAGGTCGAACGCCTGCGAACGGTCGTCAACAACCTCGATGACGCGATCGTCACCGTCGACACCGTCCTCGGTCAGGCGAGCGCCAACGACGCCGCCGCATAGCTGCTGCACCCACGGTCCGGAACCAACCCCGCCGCCGCCTTCCGTTCCGCTCTGGGTGCGCTTGCTGGACGCACCCTGAACCGCGAGGAATTCGGTGCCGAACTCGAACGCCTCAAGGTCGACCCACTGGCGGCGATTGAATGCACGCTGCGCTTCCGGGAGTCGCCCACCCCCCCTGACGCTGGCCTCGCGAGCGATCCACCATCGGGACTTCAAGGGTCGGACGTGGGTTTTCTATGACGAGTCGTCGCTGTCCCAGGCCCTCGAATCCGCTGAAGCCGCCGAGACCTGCTGCGGGCCTCGGCGGACGGAACGCTGGGAAACAAGCACTGTTGGAGGGCATCCGAGGCCCGGGAGGCACGATCGTCGACTTCGTCTACCGCGACGTGAACCGTGCGACCTGTGAGTACCTCGGCGTCACGCGAGAGGAGCTGGTCGGCCGCACCTTGCTCGAGACCATGCCGAACCTGGGCCCCTCCGGGCTGCTCGCAAAGTACGCCGAGTGCGCCCTCACCCGTGAACCGCTCATCCTGAACTCGATGCTCTACAACAACGAACTGCTCTCGGGTCCGCGCTGTTACGACCTCCGCGGGAACCACGTCGCCGGGGACACCATCACGCTCACCTGGCGTGATGTCACCGAGGCTTTCGTTGCCGCCCAACGCATCTCGGAATCCGAGGCGCACTTCCGGTTGCTGGCCGAGAACGCCGGCGACGTGGTCACGCACATCCGGGACGGCCGTGGTCACGCACATCCGGGACGGCCGCATCGCATGGGTCTCCCCATCGGTGGCGGAGGTGCTGGGGGCACCCCCGGAACACTGGCTGGGCAGCGACCTGCTGGAGATGCTCCCCGAGGACGATCGCTTCGCCCACCACAAGGTCACCTGGTTGGCCCAGGATCGTGCCGTCATTCCACCCGGCCGGGTGACGGGGGCAGACGGAGTCGTCCACTGGGTTCACGTCCACGCCAA
>CAIOYU010000235.1 GCA_903862565.1 uncultured Actinomycetes bacterium
CGCATCCTTCTCGGCAGGAGTCAGTTGCGCGGCGCTGCGGGTCTCACCGTCGGGGACGAACACCGGGTCGTAGCCGAAACCGCCCTCCCCCAACGGTTCCCGCGCGATCACCCCGGGCCACTCGCCGCGAACCACGGTCACCTCGTCGGGGCCGGTCACCAGCGCGCAGGCCGAGACGAACGCCGCCGCACGCCGTTCGTCGGGCACATCGCGCAACTGGGCCAGCAGCAGTTGATAATTCGCCGCGTCATCGCCGTGGCCGCCGGCCCACCGGGCCGACAGCACCCCGGGCATCCCGTTGAGCGCAGCCACCTCGATGCCGGAATCGTCGGCCAGGGTCGGCAGCCCGGTGGCGGCGAATCCGTCACGCGCCTTGGCGAGGGCGTTCTCCTCGAAAGTGGCGCCGGTTTCGGGTGCTTCGCCGTAAGGCGGGACGTCATCCAGTGACAGCAGTTTCAGCCCCGCGATGCCCGCCGCCTCCAGAACCCTGTGCAGTTCGGCCAGCTTCTTACGGTTGCGACTGGCCACCAGGAGAGTGCTCACCGCGCCTAGTTCCCGAACGCCTTCTTCGGCGGCGGCCCGTCGGGCAGCTCTCCGGGATACGGCAGCGCCAGCGCGTCACGTTGAATGGCGAACAACTGCTCGCAGGACGCGAAGGCCGAGTCGAGCATCCGGTCCAGAGTCGACCGCGGGAACGTGGCTCCCTCGCCCGTGCCCTGGATCTCCACCAGAGTGCCGGTGTCGGTGGCGACGACGTTCATGTCCACCTCGGCGCGGGAATCCTCCTCATACGGCAGGTCGACGCGCACCCGGCCGTCGACCACACCCACGCTGATCGCCGCGATCGCACACGAGAGCGGCTTCGGGTCGGAGAGCCGGCCGGCCGCCCCCAGGTAGGTGACGGCATCGGCCAGTGCCACATAGGCGCCCGTGATCGCCGCGGTGCGGGTGCCGCCGTCGGCCTGCAGCACGTCGCAGTCGATGGCGATGGTGTTCTCCCCCAATGCCGCCAGGTCGATGCAGGCCCGCAGCGAGCGGCCGACGAGCCGGCTGATCTCCTGGGTGCGCCCTCCTACGCGGCCCTTGACCGACTCGCGGTCCGAGCGGGTGTGGGTGGCCGCCGGCAGCATGGCGTATTCGGCGGTCAGCCAACCGAGCCCAGAGCCTTTGCGCCAGCGCGGAACGCCCTCGGTGACGCTGGCCGTGCACATCACGCGGGTCTCCCCGAACGCGATGAGCACCGAGCCTGCCGGGTGCGAGGTGAAGCCGCGGGTGATGACGACCGGCCGCAGTTCGTCGTCGAGCCTGCCGTCTTTTCGTGAAGTCACGACCAAACCCTAACGCGGCGCGGCGGAACGGCGGCGCGACCCGGCGGACCCGCCCGGCTGAACACCGCGGCACCGATCAGACCCAAATCGGGCACGGGAGAACGTCACGGCCTATTGGCACCGAGTCCGAGAATGTCGGCCAACGCGCCTTCGATCTCGCGCATGGTGTCGGACGTGACTGTCCCGAGTCGTCGAACCAGGCGCGCCCGGGCCACAGCCCGGATTCCGCGGCAAACCGCGACGCTGTCGGCATCGACCCCCTCCACCGGTGCGATGGGTGGTCTCAGCGGCGTGCGGGACCGGGAACTCGACACCGGGACGACAACCACCAACTCGTCATCAACACCGGCGAGCAACTCGTCAACGGAGACGACGACGGCGGGACGATGCTTTCCGGGTTCTCCGGTGCGGCCCGCACCGAGTGCGACGAGCCATAACTCCCCGCGGAGCGGCTCAGTCAACGCCGTCGTCGGTGACAAGCGCCCAGTCCAGGTCCTCGTCACGGACCGCTCGGGCGGCCGATTCCGCGCGGGTCGCCTCGCGTTCGGCGCTGAACATCGCCTCGCGATCGGCCCGGTCGGCTAAATCTGCCAGCAGGGCTGAAATCGACATCCCTCGTTCCCGCGCCTGCGCGGCCAGACGGTCGCGGGTCTGGACCGAGACCCGAACCGTAGTCGTTGATGTAGACATCTCTGTAGCCTACTGCGTCTACAGTTCGCCGGCTCAGATCACCGAATCGGTCGGAGACCGTCGGTTCTGCAGCCGAGTCAGACCTTTTCCCGCCGTGGCAGCGTCCACCCCGGCCTCGGAAAGTGGCAGGTGTAGCCGTTGGGAATCCGCAGCAGGTAGTCCTGATGCTCGGGTTCGGCTTCCCAGAAATCCGCTGCCGGGACGACCTCGGTGACCACCTTCCCGGGCCACAGCCCGGAGGCGTCGACGTCGGCGATGGTGTCCAGCGCGACCTGTCGCTGCTCGTCGTCGAGGTAGAAGATCGCCGAGCGATAGCTGCTTCCGCGGTCGTTGCCCTGCCGGTCCTTCGTCGACGGGTCGTGGATCTGGAAGAAGAACTCCAGCAACGCCCGGTAGTCGGTCGTGGCCGGGTCGTAGACGATCTCGACCGCCTCGGCGTGGCCGGGGTGGTTGCGGTAGGTGGCATTCGCGTTGCGCCCGCCGGTGTAACCCACCCGCGTCGAGATCACCCCGGGCTGGCGGCGGATCAGATCCTGCATACCCCAGAAGCAGCCGCCGGCCAGGACCGCGGTTTTGCACTCGCTCATTTCAGTCTCCTTGGATGCGAACAGTTTTCGGTACTCGTCGTAGCCCTCGGCCGTCAGGTCATCGCGGTGGACGAACCGCAGCGCCGCGGAGTTGATGCAGTAGCGCCGCCCACCGCGCGAGGCCGGGCCGTCCTTGAACACATGCCCGAGGTGGCTGTCTGCGTGCGCCGAACGCACCTCGACGCGCGGGAACAGCAGGTGAAAGTCGCGTTTCGTGACGACGTTGCCGATCGGTTTGGTGAAACTGGGCCAACCGGTACCGCTGTCGAACTTGTCGACCGAGGCGAACAACGGCTCACCGGACACCACGTCGACGTAGATTCCGGGCTCATGGTGATCCCAGTACTGGCCGGTGAAAGCGGGTTCGGTGCCGTTGCGCTGCGTCACCCGATGCTGCTCGGGAGTCAGCGCCGAAAGCGCGTCGGGATCTTTGGAGTAGGTCATACCTCTCCAGTGTGCACATGAATCGCCTCACTGTGCCGAGGAGAGGAGAAACTCAGTGGCGGGTGATCTCGATGACCTCGCCGGGCACCACCGCACGCACTGGGCCGTCGAACTCGGCCTTGGCCTCGGCGATGATGTCCTCCCGGGACGTCCACGGCGGGATGTGGGTGAGCAGCAACTCCCCCACCCCGGCCCGCTTGGCGAGTTGACCTGCTTCGGTGCCCGACAGGTGTAGGTGCTTGGGCCGCTCGGGCGCGTGGGTCCAGGACGCCTCGCACAGGAACATGTCGGCCCCGACGGCCAACTCGGCCACCGACTCGCACACTCCGGTGTCGCCGCTGTAGACCAGGGTGATGCCGTCGGGGTCGGTGAACCGCATCCCGTAGGACTCGGTGGGGTGGCTGACCAGTCGCGGCTGCACGGTCAGCGCACCAAGCCGGACGGTCGAGCCGTCCTCCCACGGCTGCACCTCGAAGATGTCACCGAAGTCGTCGAGGTCCCCGCCCAGCGGAGACGACGCCGCCGCCAGCCGGGTCCAGGTGTCGCTGGGGCCGAACATCAACCCGCGCGCGGTGGCCGGCGTCGGGTGATAGCGCCGCCAGACGAACAGCCCAGGAAGGTCCAGGCAGTGGTCGGCGTGGAGGTGCGAGAGCAGGACGTGGACCTCGTTGGGATCGACGTAGCGCTGCAGCGCGCCCAGCACGCCACCGCCGAAGTCGATCACCAGCGGCGGGGTGTCGGGCGCGGTCAGCAGATAGCCCGACGCCGGCGAATCCGGTCCGACGACACTGCCCGAGCAGCCGAGGACCGTGATTCGCACCCCCTCAGCTTGCCACGCCCGCGGTCCGGCGGTCAGGAGTTCGGCACTCCGACATGGTGTGGCGCGACGCCGGTGATCACCGGGCCCAGAAAACGGGCGGCCAACGCGGCGAACGACTCCGGGTCTCCGGTGGCCTCGAAGGAGCGCGACGCCACCTGACCGTGCGGTCGCAGCATGTCCTGTTCGGTGATCACCCGCACCAGGTCCTTGGCGGTCTCCTCAGCACTGGACACCAGCGTCACCGAATCCCCCATCACCAGCTGGACGACCCCGGACAGCAGTGGGTAGTGCGTGCAGCCCAGAACCAGGGTGTCCACCTCGGCATGCTGCAGCGGCTCGAGGTAGCCCTCGGCCAGGTTCAGCACCTGGCGGCCGCTGGTGATCCCGCGCTCGACGAAATCGACGAACCGCGGGCAGGCCACCCCCGTCACGTCCAGCCCCCGGTCGGCGAAGGCGGCCTGGTAGGCGCCGGAGTCGATGGTGGCCTGGGTGCCGATCACCCCGATGCGCCCCGAGCGCGTGGCGGCCACCGCGCGGCGGACCGCCGGCAGGATCACCTCGATCACTGGCACGTCGTAGCGTTCCCGGGCGTCGAGCAGGCACGCCGCCGACGCGGTGTTGCAGGCGATCACCAGCGCCTTGACGCCGCGGTGAACCAGGTCGTCGCCGATGGCCAGAGCATGGGAGCGGACATCGGCGAGGCTCAGCGGGCCGTACGGTCCGTTGGCGGTGTCGCCGACGTAGATGACGTCCTCGTCGGGCAGTTGGTCGATGATCGACCGGGCCACCGTCAGCCCGCCGACCCCGGAGTCGAAGATGCCGATCGGGGCGAACCGATCACTCACGTGAGCTGGCCGGACTTCTTCTTGGCGCGAGCCTCGCGTTCCGGCCCGGAGAGCCAGTACGCCGCCAGCACGCCGGCGACCGCCCCGCACAGGTGGCCCTGCCAGGACACCCCGCCACAGCGGTTGAGCTCGGGGACCGCGCCCAACAGGATGCCGCCGTAGACAAACGCCACCACCAGGCTCACCACGATCTGCCACAGATTCCGGGTCAGCCAGCCGAAAACCAGCAGGAATGCCAGCCAGCCGAACACCAGCCCGGACGCGCCGATGTGGTTGGTGGGCATTCGACAGCCGCCGATGCCGCCGATCAGCCAGGTGCCCAGGCCGCCGAGAATCCAGATGATCGCCGTGGCCCAGACGAAGCGCGACAGTCCGGCGAGTGTCATCAGGAAGCCCAGCACCAGAGCAGGCCCGGTGTTGGCGAACAGATGTCCCCAGCCGCCGTGCAGCAGCGGCGCGAAGATGATGCCCTTGAGCCCATCGGTCTCCAGCGGCCGGATTCCGTTGCGGTCCAACGAATGTCCGGTCAGCTGGTCGATGAGTTCGATGACGTAGAGCAGCGCGACGAAGGTAAGTATCGTCGCTCCGCCCACCTTCCAGGCCGGCCACTTGGTGGGCGGTGTGGGCGAACTCGGAGCCGTCATGCTCATGGCCCAAGGTTACCGGGCCGGGAGCACGTGCCCCTGGACCAGGACGGACACAGCCGCCAGGACGATCCTTTTAGTTCCCTGAGGCGAAATCCTGCCGATGAAGCATGACGGCGAACGGGACCTCATCGATGACCTCGGAATCGAGAAGCGTCTGCACCCAATATGTTCCCTCCTGCGGCAGCAGGACGTTGACGAAGAACACCAGGTTGTGTGTGAACCCACCAGCCGGGAGTTCGACGAGCGTGGGGTTGGACGCCACGATGACTTCCGAGCGGTCGGGTGAGAGCACCCTGGTCTGGGTGGCCCCGGTCCCCTGCCCGTGCCAGTAGGTAAGCACCGCCAACTTGATCAGCGCAGTGGGCAATTGCCCCGCCACAATGGTCTGAAACATGCCGATGAGGGAGAGTCGGTTACCGACCTCGACTCGGACGTCGTCACAGAGCAGCGTGTAGTGAGTGTGCAGTCCTGCCGGTTCGGGGTTCACGCGATGGACTGTATCCAAACCCCAACCGGTTTAACCACCAATTGCCGGAGAGCACATGGCGGGGACGACGAACTCGGCAAGCATGGCCCGTTCCTCCTCCGGGTCGCAGCCGGGAACGGCCAGGAACGACGTGAGGACCCGCACCAGCCAGCGTGCCCGCCGCTGGGCGGCAGCCACATCCGCGGGGCCGACGGACAGCAGGAAACCCGCCGTCAGCGCCTGCACGACCTCCGACTCTGCGGCCGCCTCGGCGCCGATCGGGGAAAGGGCGAACCATGCCGCCAGGGCTGGATTCTCTCGCACCAGTCGCAGCGCGTGGGTGAGCGCAGCGAGCAGACGCTCCCCCGGCTCAGCGATATCAACAACCAAACCCGCAAGTTCGGCGTTGACCGCCTGTGCATGCCGGTGCACGTAGGCGGTATGCAGGGCCTCCCGGCTCTCGAAGTAGCGGTAGAGGGTGGCCCGCGAGCAGCCCGCAGCGTTGGCGATGTCATTCATGCCGACCGACTCGACACCGCGTTCGGCAAAGAGTTCCCCGGCTGCCTCCAGGATGCGGTCGCAGGCCGCACCGGCGCGCTGTGGCCCCAGCCAGTCCGCCACGTCAGCCCGGTATCCGCACCGGGACCGACAGCGGACGCCGGACGTAGTTGCCTCC
>CAIOYU010000236.1 GCA_903862565.1 uncultured Actinomycetes bacterium
CTCGGCCGGGGTGATCCCGGCGAGGATCGTGTCGATGCGCCGCCGCGCGAAGGTCTTGACAGCCTCGTCGCCGCCGATCTCACGCAATTGCCGCATCGCGGCCGACGCCAGATCGTCGTAGGCGTGTTCCAATTTCGCGCGTCCGGCCGGGGTGAGGCGATAGCGCTTGGCCGGCCGGCCGCGGCCCGACTGCTGCCACGCTGCGGCCGGATTGGCCTCGGCGTCGCCGTCCTCGACGAGAACATCGAGATGCCGGCGCACGCCCGCAGCCGAAATTCCGAGTCGTCGGCCGATATCGGCGGCGGTGATGGACCCGGACTCCAACAGCAGTTGCACGATGGCGCGTCGCGTCTGACCGTCCTGCGCCGCCACGGCGACCGGCACCGGCGAGACGGGCCTTTTCGGGTCGGACTGGATTTTCACAACACAAGTGTGACGCAATTCGGGATGGCGGGTCCAGTAAGGGCACCCTTAGTTCGCCTGAGCGGGCCCGGCAGCCAGATAGAGTCGTCGTGTGGCTGCCCGCCAGCTCTCCCTCAGCTCGTCGATCGCCAGCTGGCATGGCGACGAGCGGACCGTCGCCCCGCCACTCAACCACGCGGAATTGCGCGCCATGCAGCGCACCCGGTTGTTCGGCGCCACCGGGACGGTTCTGATGGGAATCGGCGCGCTCGGTGCCGGAGCACGACCGGTGGTCCAGGACCCGACGTTCGGGGTGCGGCTGCTGAACCTGCCCTCGCGCATCCAAACGGTGTCGCTGACCATGACCACCACCGGTGCGGTGATGATGGCGCTGGCCTGGCTGATGCTGGGCCGATTCACGATCGGCGCGCGGCGGATGTCACGCAGCCAACTCGACCGGACTCTCATGCTGTGGATGATTCCGCTGCTCATCGCACCGCCGATGTACAGCAAGGACGTCTACTCCTACCTCGCGCAGAGCAAGATCGCCCGAATGGGTCTGGATCCCTACAAGGTCGGGCCCGCCCCGGGGCTCGGGTTGGACCACGTCTTCACCTTGTCGGTGCCCAGTCTCTGGCGGGAGACCCCGTGCCCCTACGGGCCGCTGTTCCTGTGGATCGGTCGCGGCATCTCGGCCCTGACCGGTGAGAACATCGTCGAGGCCGTCCTCTGCCATCGGCTTGTCGTCCTCATCGGCGTCGGAATGATCGTCTGGGCCACACCACGGCTGGCCCGTCGCTGCGGTGTCGCCGAAGTCAGCGCGCTGTGGCTGGGCGCTGCGAACCCGCTGCTGTTGATGCACCTCGTTGCCGGTATCCACAACGAAGCCCTGATGCTGGGCCTGATGCTCGCCGGGTTCGAGGTCGCCCTGCGCGGGATCGACTCCGCCAAGCCGCTGCTGCCGCAGCATCTGCGATGGCCCGACTCCCGGACGCAGTGGGCGGCGTGGGCGCCGTTGGGCATGGTCGTCGCCGGCGCCGTCCTGATCACCATGTCGTCGCAGATCAAACTTCCCAGCCTGTTGGCGCTGGGTTTCACGGCCATGGCGATGGCCTACCGCCTCGGCGGCACGGTCAAAGCCTTCCTGGGCTCGAGCGCGTTCCTGGGCTCGGTGGCGCTGGCCGTGATGGCGCTCATCGGGTGGGCCAGCGGACTGGGCTTCGGCTGGCTGTTCACCCTCGGCACCGCGAATGTCGTGCGCAGCTGGATGTCGCCGCCCACGCTGCTGGCTCTGGCCACCGGCCAGGTGGGCATTCTGCTCGGACTGGGCGACCACACCACCTCGGTGCTGTCGCTGACCCGCGCGATGGGTGTGCTGATCATCGCCGCCACGGTCAGCTGGCTGCTGCTGGCCGTACTTCGGGGCAGGCTGCATCCGCTGGGCGGACTGGGTGTGGCGCTGGGCGCGACCGTGCTGCTGTTCCCGGTGGTGCAGCCGTGGTACCTGCTCTGGGCCATCATCCCGCTGGCGGCCTGGGCGACGCGCCCGCGATTCCGCATCGCCACCATCGCCGTCACCTTGATCGTGGGCATCTTCGGCCCGACCGCCAACGGGGACCGATTCGCGCTGTTCCAGATCGTCGACGCGACGGTGGCCAGCTTCGTGATCGTGGTGCTCCTGATCGGGCTGACACGGCACCGGCTGCCGTGGCGATACGTGCCAGGAACCGACGAACGCTTCAGCGGCCAGGATCCCGACCCGCGATTACCAGCACCACCGGCTACCAGCACCAGTGCCGGGGCCTACGCTGAGACCCCGTGAGTTCAGGCTCCCCGCTTCGTCGTGAACTGACTCCGGTGCGGCTGCGCGGAGTCTCCAAGAACTATGGGTCGACCACGGCGGTATCGGGTCTGGACCTCGAGGTGCACCAATCGGAGGTACTCGCCTTGCTCGGGCCCAACGGCGCCGGCAAGACGACGACCGTCGAGATGTGCGAGGGATTCGTCAAGCCCGATGCCGGCACCGTCGAGGTGCTCGGGCTCGACCCCGTCGCCGACAACGCCCGGGTTCGCGGACGGATCGGCGTGATGCTGCAGGGCGGTGGCGGCTATCCCGCCGCCCGGGCGGGCGAGATGCTGCGACTGGTGGCCTCCTACGCTGCCCGGCCGCTGGACCCCGACTGGCTGCTCGAGACTCTGGGTCTGACCGCGGCCGCCAAGACCGCCTACCGGCGGCTCTCCGGTGGACAGCAGCAGCGCCTTACGCTGGCCTGCGCGATCGTCGGCCGACCGGAACTGGTCTTCCTCGACGAACCCACCGCCGGGATGGACGCCCATGCCCGCCTGGTCGTCTGGGAGCTGATCAACTCACTGCGTCGCGACGGGGTCACCGTAGTGCTGACAACCCATCAGCTCAAGGAGGCCGAGGAGTTGGCCGACCGGATCGTGATCATCGACCGCGGATCGACGGTCGCCACCGGAACGCCGGCGGAACTGACGCGCAGCGGCGCAGAGGGCCAGTTGCGTTTCACAGCGCCGGCCCGCCTCGATCTCGCACAGCTTGCTGCGGCGCTGCCCGACGGCTACCGGGCCAGCGAGGCCACCCCCGGGGAGTATCTGGTCGAAGGCAAGATCGAGCCGCAGGTGCTCGCGACGGTGACGGCCTGGTGCGCCCGACTGGACATCCTCGCCAACGACATGCGTGTCGAACAGCGCAGCCTCGAGGACGTGTTCCTCGACGTGACCGGTAAGGAGCTGCGGTCGTGAGCGCCGGAATCGATCACACAGACCCCGGATCGGGTCTCTTCCCGACCGGGACGTTCACCCCGGATCCGCGGCCCAACACCGTCGCGCGGATGCTGGCCGCCCAGTACGGCCTGGAACTGAAACTGCTGCTGCGCAACGGCGAGCAGTTGCTGCTCACGATGTTCATCCCGATCACCCTTCTGGTCGGCCTCACACTGCTGCCGCTGGGTTCGTTCGGGCCCAACCGGGTCGGAGTCTTCGTGCCCGCCATCATGGCGCTGGCGGTGATCTCGACGGCGTTCACCGGCCAGGCCATCGCGGTCGCCTTCGACCGCCGCTACGGCGCGCTCAAACGCCTGGGCGCCACGGCCCTGCCGGTCTGGGGCATCATCGCCGGCAAGTCGCTGGCCGTGGTGACGGTCGTCTTCCTGCAGGCGATCCTGCTCGGCGGCATCGGTTTGGCCCTGGGGTGGCGCCCACCGCTGTCCGGCCTGGCGCTGGGCGCGCTGATCATCGCGCTGGGCACCGTCACGTTCGCGGCGATGGGACTGCTTCTCGGCGGGACTCTGCGGGCCGAGATCGTGCTCGCCGTCGCGAACCTGCTGTGGTTCGTCTTCGCCGGTCTGGGCGCGTTGACCGTCGAGAACGACGTGGTGCCTGCCGGGCTGTCCCGGGTGGCCCGGCTGACGCCGTCCGGGGCGCTGACCGAGGCGTTGTCCCAGGCCGTCCCGGTGACGGGGTCGCCGGTGGTCGACTGGTTCGGCATCGCCGTGCTCGCGGTGTGGGGAACGGTTGCCGCACTTGCCGCGCTGCGCTGGTTCCGGTTCACGTGAGGCCCTGTTCTAGGATCGCCCGGTGACAGTGGGACGGCTCTTCCAGCGGCTGGTCGACCTGCTGCCGATGCCCAGCCTGCGCACGCAGCGCCTCATCGCGGCGGCCGTCGTCCTCAGCCAGGCGCTGATCGCGGTGACCGGCTCCATAGTGCGTGTGACCGCTTCCGGACTCGGCTGCCCCACGTGGCCGCAATGCTTTCCCGGCAGCTTCACCCCGGTGCCGCACTCCGAGGTGCCGGTGATCCATCAAGCCGTGGAGTTCGGCAACCGGCTGATCACCTTCGCGGTGGTCTTGACAGCGGTGGCGGCCGTGCTCGCGGTCACCCGGGCCCGGCGCCGACGCGAGGTGCGGGTGTATGCCTGGCTGATGCCGGCGTCGACGGTGTTCCAGGCGATCGTGGGCGGTATCACCGTGCTGACGGGCCTGCTGTGGTGGACGGTGGCCATCCATCTGCTGCTGTCGATGGCCATGGTGTGGGTGGCCACCATCTTCTACGTCAAGGTCGGCGAGCCCGACGACGGCGTGGTCACCACCGTGGTGGCGAAGCCGTTGCGGCAGTTGACGTTCCTCAGCGCGGTTGCCCTGAGCGCGTCGCTGGTGACGGGCTCGTTGGTGACCGGCGCCGGCCCGCATGCCGGGGACAAGAGCCCGCAGCGGGTGGTGCCCCGACTCGAGGTCGAGATCGTCACGCTGGTGCACGTCCACGGCACCGTGCTGGTGGCCTACCTGAGCCTGCTGGTCGGCCTCGGAGCCGGGTTGCTGGCAGTCCGCGCACCCGGCGCGGTCCGGCGGCGGCTCGGCGTGCTCGTGGCACTGGTGTGCGCCCAGGGGCTCATCGGGTTCGTCCAGTACCACACCGGCGTTCCGGCCGTTCTGGTCGCGCTGCACGTCGCCGGCGCCGCCGCGTGCACCGTCGCGACCGCCGCGCTATGGGCGTCGATGCGACAGCGGACCGAGCCCGAGGCGCTCCAGAGCAGCCTCCACGTGCAGCGCGAAGCTGCGCTGCCGTAGCTCGCGCGTCTCCTCGTCGAGTTGCCGCCAGCCCAGCGACGGCTCGATCAACTCCAGTTCCAGAAGCACCGGCGCATCGTGCCCCCCGATCAGGTCGACCCGCGCGTAGAGCAGTTCACTGCGGGGAATGCCGAGGTGCGCCGCCGCGGCGTCCAGCGCTGCGTGGCCGACGTCCCAGAGTTCGAAATCCGGGTCGGCAGGCGTCAGCGCCTCCTCGGCATAGGTGCCGGAGCCGTCCATCTGCGGCGCCTGGCCCGGTGCCGGCAGGATCGGGCCCTTGGTGAACGCATGCGACTGCTCCCCGCCGATGAAGACCAGCGCGGTCTCGCCCCGTTCCACCCGCCGGTCATACGGCTGAACCAGCACGGAGCGGCCGGCGTCGAGCAGCGTCGTCGCGTGCCCGGCCGCCGCGGCGGCATCGGTGAACCGGAAGGCATCGACCGAACCGGCGCCGATGGCGGGCTTGACGACAACCTCGGTACGGGGGATGGTCACGCTGTCGCCCGGGTCGAAGAACGACGACGGCACCACCGGAACCCCGGCGGCGGCGAGATCGCGCAGATAGCGCTTGTCGCTGTTCCACGCCACCACGTCGGGCGCATTGAGCAGGTTGCGAACCCGTCGGGTCCAGGCCAGGAATTCATCGCGCCGCTCGGCGTAGTCCCAGGTCGCCCGCAGAATCACCAGGTCGGCGTCCTCAGTGGCCGGGTCGTCCCACGACATCCATTGGGCATGCAGACCGCGCGTCCGCAGCGCTCCGATCAGGCCGTCGTCGTCGCCGTCGCTCTCCACGAGTTGCGAACAGGACGCGAGCACGATCCGGGGATGGAACACGTTCGGCCGGGCCAGCTTCCCAAGCGGCTTCATTGCAGCATCACAGCAGGGATGATAGTGACATGCACGCAGTCGAAGTCGCCGAGACGGGCGGCCCCGAGGTTCTGAGCTACGTCGAGAGGCCCATGCCCTCCCCCGGCACCGGTGAGGTTCTCATCAAGGCCGATGCCATCGGGGTCAACTACATCGACACCTACTTCCGCTCGGGCCTCTATCCGAAGTCACTGCCCTTCGTGGTCGGCACCGAGGTGTGCGGCACCGTGACGGCGGTCGGCGACGACGTCGCCGCGATCAGCGTGGGCGACCGTGTTGTCACCGCGAGCGCCGTCGGCGCCTACGCCGAATACTGCACGGCGCCTGCAGATTTCATCTCCTACGTGCCCGAGGGCGTGCCTTCCGACGCGGTAGCCTCCGCCCTGCTCAAGGGCATTACGGCGCACTACCTGATCAAGTCGGTGTATCAGGTTCAACCCCGCGACTTCGTGCTGGTGCACGCCGGCGCCGGCGGAGTGGGCCTGATCCTGACCCAGTGGGCCACCAGCCTCGGCGCCCGGGTGATCTCCACCGCCTCGACACCGGAGAAAGCTGACCTGTCCCGGCAGGCCGGCGCAGAGGCGGTGCTGGAGTATCCCGACAACCCCACCGAATTCGCCAGGCAGATCAGGGAACTCACCGACGGTCACGGCGTCGCCGCGGTGTATGACGGAGTAGGCGCCTCGACCTTCGATGCCAGCCTGGCCAGCTTGGCCGTACGCGGCACCCTGGCACTGTTCGGCGCTTCCAGCGGTCCGGTTCCCCCCGTCGACCCGCAACGACTCAACGCCGCCGGGTCGGTGTACCTGACCCGGCCGACCATCACGCACTTCATCCGGACACCCGACGAATTCGCTTGGCGAGCAGGGGAAGTCCTCGATGCGATCGCCGACCGTTCGATCACGGTCACCGTGGGCGGGCACTATCCGCTGGCCGAGGCGTGGCGCGCCCATGAGGACCTTCAGGCGCGACGGACCACGGGCTCGATAGTGCTGCTGCCCTAGTGTTGCAAGGAGTGCTGCTAGGGTCCGAGACCGTGAGCGCCTCAGGGTTGCGTCGATTGGCCGTCCTGGTTGGCGCCTGCCTGTCAATCGCCACGGCGAGCCCTCCGGCTGGGTACGCCGACCCTCCTGCCGACCCGGCAGTGACACCGGCCGGCGACTCCGCTGTTCCGCCGCCAGTACCTACCGGCCCGGTGGCGTCCGGGAAACCCGGCACGCTGACCACTCCGGAGGGCCTGGTCCTGACGGTGTCGGCGGCAAAGGAGTCACTCGACCCGGTCACCTCGCTCAACAACACCCCGTGGTCGCGCGAGTACGTGGTGGGCGGCGCCTTCTCGGGGAAGGTATCCGGTCCGGGGCATTCCGCGGTGGAGGGCGGGGTACTGGAGGCCGGTTATCAGATCGGCTGCGGGATCACCCAGCAGGATCTGCATTCGATCTCGACTGCGGGTATCTCGCCGGGCACCGGGATTCCGTTCGTCGACGGCGAGCTGTTCCCGGTCTTCCTGAGTGCGAACGCCTCCGAGCAACTGCGCATCGTTCTCGAACCGGGACGGGTCAACAACGTCTCGGTGACCAGGAAGTCGTTCGAGGGCGACTGGGCGCGGGTGTCGATCACCGGGATGCGGATTCGGGTCGACGGGTGTTCGGGGCAATCGTTCATCCGGTCGTTCGCCACCTTCACCAGCTCGTCGGACGACACCGCCGCGGTCGTGACCTACCTCGGCGTGACCAGGGCGGTCTAGTGCACCGTCGAGCAATCGCGACCGCAAGTTGCCTGCTGCTGATAGTGATGGGCGCCCCGCCGGCGGGGGCTGATCCGGCTCAGCCGCCGGTACCTGGGCAGCCCTGGGCGGTGCCAGCCGCCCCCGACATTCCCGCGGCGCCAGCCGCCCCCGACATTCCTGCGGCAGCAGACTCCGTTGCGCCGCCGCCGGACACCGGAATTGTCGCGTCGGCTCCGCCGGGTATCGCCGAGACCGCGGACGGCCGGACCCTGACCGTGGTTGCGGAGAACGAGACACAACTCCCGGTTGCACCGCTGACCACATCATTGAGTTCACGCGAATGGCTGGTGGGCGCCACGTTCACCGGCACCACGACCGGGTCGGCGGGCGGCGGAACGCTGGAGGTCGGCTATCAGATCGGCTGCGGGGTCGAAATGAACCAGGTCCGGCTGGGCGGGACGCTCGGCGCCAACGTGAACACCAGTTCGGTGGCTTTTCCGATCCAGGGAGCGATCGACGTCCGGGCACGCCCCGGGACGGTCACCAACGCGATCGTCATGACGAAAGAGTTCAAGGGCGCCAAGACCCGGGTGATCGTCAAAGACATCCACGTGCGCGTCGACGGCTGCGTGGGCAAGTCGAACCTGCGGTCCTATGCCGTGCTGACAAGTTCGACGGCACACACAGAAGACATCGTGGCGTACTACGGCCTCCCCAAGGTCTTCTGAAGCCGGCTCAGCCGACAGGGCTCACGCGCCGCCGGTGAAGTTGGCTTCACGGGCAACTGTGGGAGTGAAGGTAACTTCACTCGCGACGACAACTCGCGGCGATAAAGGGACCCGAGAGGGGCCCGAGAAACAGGGGCCCGAGAGGGGCCCGGCAGGTGTGGCTCAGCCGAACAGCGTCGGCAGAGCCAGAACCGAGTCGACCGCGAGCGCCACGAACACCGCCGCGAGGTAGTTGTTCGAGTGCAGGAAAAGGCGCAACGGCTTGACCGCCTCGCCGCGGCGGACACCGGCGTACAACTTGTGGGCCAGAGCCAGGAACCACACACCGGCCAGCACCGCGACCGAGGCGTAGAGCCACCCGGCGGCGGGGATCAGCGCCAGCGTCGCCGCAACGGTCAGCCAGGTGTAGATGACGATCTGGCGGGTGACCTGCTGCTCGGTGGCCACCACCGGCAGCATCGGCACGCCGGCGGCGGCGTAGTCCTCCTTGTACTTCATGGCCAGCGCCCAGGTGTGCGGCGGTGTCCAGAAGAAAATGATGGCGAACATGGCCAGCGCCTGCCAACCGATGGTGCCGGTCACCGCCGACCAGCCGATCATCACCGGCATACAGCCCGCCGCGCCGCCCCACACCACGTTCTGCGAGGTGCGGCGCTTGAGCAGCAGGGTGTAGACCAGCACGTAGAACGCGATGGTGGCAGCGGCGAGGTGCGCCGAGAGCATGTTGGTGGTCCACCACAGCCAGAAGAACGATCCGACCGACAGCGCCAGCCCGAACACGAGGGCGTGGCTGCGGGGCACCACCGCGCGGGCCAGTGGCCGCCGCTCGGTCCGCTTCATGACCTTGTCGATGTCGGCGTCAGCCACGCAGTTGAGTGCGTTGGCCCCGCCGGCGGCCAGCATGCCGCCCAAGAGCGTGTTGAGGATCAGCACCAGGTCGGCGTGACCCCGGTCGGCAAGCAGCATGGCCGGAATGGTCGTGACCAGCAGAAGTTCGATGACACGTGGCTTCATCAACGCCAGGTAGCCCAACAGCGAACTACGCAGGCGGCTTGGCGCCTTGGAACTCGCCACGGCCGTGGAATCGGCACCGCCGGGATCGCCGACGGGATTGGCTTCGCGAATTCTCACGCAGTCGACTCCCTTGACCATTTAAGAAGAACAGAC
>CAIOYU010000237.1 GCA_903862565.1 uncultured Actinomycetes bacterium
ACCGTCATCGCCACCGCCACCCTCGATCAACTTCAGAACGCCACCGGCCAGGCCGTCACCGGCGGCGGCAGCCTGCTGCCGATGACGGACCTGATCCGGATGGCCTCCCACGCCTGGCACTACCTGTGCATCTTCGACACCCACACCCAACGGCCGCTCTACCTGGGCCGGTCCAAACGGATCGCCACCGCCGATCAACGCATCGTCCTGCACGCCACAGAACGCGGCTGCACCGCACCCGGCTGCGACATGCCCGGCTACCTCGCCGAAGTCCACCACGTCGAGGAATGGGCCGACGGCGGCCCGACCAACATCGACACCCTCACCTTCGCCTGCCCAGCACACCACCGCCTCCTCGCACCCGGCGGCTGGACAACCCGAAAACGCAACGACGGCACCACCGAATGGCTCCCCCCACCCCACCTACCCCTACGCGGCGGCGCCAACACCTACCACCACCCCGAACGACTCCTACCCCCAGACGAGTGAGGCTAGACGCTACGGCCGACGATGGCGTCCCACGGGTCGGGCATTGCGAGGGTCAGACGGCCCAGTCTGGTTGCGTACCAATGGGTGTCGCCGAATTCATCGACCCAGCTACGGGCTCTCATGGTCACCAGCCACAGCCGGTGCTCGATCGTCACGCCGATCGCGCCATGCAGTTGGTGGGCGGAGGTGACGATGCTGGGAACCACCCGGCCCAATGTCACTTTGGCAACCGCCACGGCGTAGTCGGTCTGCGGGCTGTCAAAACCGTAGTCGGTTGCCGCGGCGACCGCGAGATTGGTTGCGGCGCGGGCGCGTTCAACGTCGCCGGCCATGCCGGCCAGCGTGTGCTGCACCGCCTGGAAGGCGCTCAACGGCCGGCCGAATTGATAACGCTCGCGGGTATGCGCCACCGAGAACTCCACCGCCGCATCCAGGGCGCCGATCATCTGGACGCACCGCGCCCAGGCGCCGCGACGCCTCAGTTCGGTCTCGGCGTCGCCACCCAGAACGTGGAACGCGGCGAGGGGAAGGCAGATCGTGACGTCGTCGCGAGGCTCGCCACCGGCGTTGCTCCCCGTGGTGATCGACAGGTCCGCGGGATCGGCCATCGCCACCGCGAACAGGTCGCCCTCGCCGCGGGTGACGACCACCGCGGCGGCATCGCCGGCGTAGGGCACCCGGGCGGGGTCTGTCGCGACCGTCAGGGGTCCGGTCTCCGGAACCGCGAGCCCGGCGCGCTGTGCCAGCCAGCAGGCCAACAAGTCGGTCTCGGCCAGCGGCACCGTGACCGCATGGCGGGCCAGGGCCCGCAGAACGACCGCGAGTTCGGCCGGTCCGCCGCCCGACTCGGCGGTGCTGGCCAGGCGGGTCAGCCCGGCGTCCTCCAGATGGCCCCAGGCGGTGTGGTCGAACCCGTCGGGCAGCGAACGATGACCGATCCGGGCCTCGAAGGACCGGTTGCCGATGCTGTCGACAAGGTTGCGAAGGTCGGTGAAATCATCTGTGGCGGAACCGAATACACCGCCGTCGAGGACGCCCATCAGCGCAGCCCCATTCCTTTGGCCACCATCCCGCGCAGCACCTCGTTGGTTCCGCCGCGCAGTGTGAACAGCGGGGAGTGCAGACGGGCAACCGCGAGCAACTCCGCGACGCGGGTCCGGCTCCCGGGGGGCACGTGGGACAGCAGGTCGGCGGCCAATTCCACCGACTCCTGCTCGAACCGCGTACCGAGATCCTTCACCAGCGCGGCTTGATTGACCTGGGACTGACCTTCGGCCAGCGCCCGGGCCACCGACACCGACAGCTGCCGCAGGGACACCATTCGTGCCACCAGTTCGCCGATCGCGGCCGCCGTGTGATCGTGGATGTCCTTCTGCTCGGCCAGTGTTCGCACCAGTGCGGTGAGCAACGGCGCGGTGGTCAGGATGCGTTCCGGTCCGCTGCGCTCGAAGGACAATTCGGCGGTGACCTGCCGCCAGCCGTCGCCCACCTGCCCGAGGAGGTTGGTGTCGTCGATGAACACCTCGTCGAAGGTGACCTCGTTGAAGTGGTGCTCACCGGACATCAGCACGATCGGGCTGAAGGTGATGCCCCCCCGGGAGATGCTCGCGGAATCGGTCGGAACGATGAACTGGCTGAAACCCGCATGACGGTGAGCGGGGTCAAGCGGGCTGGTCCGCGCCAGCACCACGATCTGGTGGGCCAGGTGCGCCCCGCTGGTCCACACCTTGGTGCCCGACAACACCCAGCCACCGTCGGTCCGGGTGGCCCGCGCGCTCGCTGCGGCCAGATCCGAACCGGCCTGCGGCTCGCTCATCCCGATGGCCGAAAAATAACGTCCTGCTGCGATGGTCGGCAGGATCCGCTGGCGCTGCTCCTCGTTGCCGTAGGACAGCAGCGCGGGGCCCACCTGCCGGTCTGCGATCCAGTGCGCCGCCACCGGCGCCCCGGCGGTCAGCAGTTCCTCGGCCACCACGTAGCGATGCAGATGCCCCAGACCCCGGCCGCCGTACTCGACGGGGATGGTCAGCCCGAGGAAACCGGCGTCGCCCAGGCGCGCGCTGAACGACTCGTCCCACCGTGACAACCAGGCGTCGACGGCTGGCTGCCAACCGTGCTCGGCCCTGTCGGCGGCAAGGAACTCCCGCAGCGAGTCGCGCAGGGTGGCCAACTCGGGTTCGTCGGCGCACAGTGCGGGGAAGGTGTCAGCCACTGAGGTCACCGGTAGGCGGTGACGCGGGCGATGACGGCCGCCTTGCCGTCGTCGCCGATGGCGCGGGCGTCGGCGACGGCGGACGTCCGGCCGAGCCGCAGTGCGGTTCCCTCATACAGCGATTCTGCACCCGCGAGGAACGGGCGCAGGAAGTTGACCCGGATCGACGCAGTCCGGAGCGGCCGGTCCTGGTCGTGGTTGATAGCCGCCGATGCGACCAGTTCCAGCCCGGCGCTGCTGACGCCGCCGTGGACGATCCCGATCATGTTGTTGAGCATCGGATCGGGGAGTTGGCGCAGCCGATGCTCTCCGTCGGCGACGGGCAACTCCTGCACCGACATCAGTTGGGCCAGGGTGGTCCCGGGCGTCCCCGCCACCGGATCCTCGCCGCGTCTTGGGATCCCGGCCGGGCCACCTGCGATCGGCATGGTCTGTACCGTCCCGCCGCCGATCACCACGCCGCGGTGGGTCAAGGTGCAGATCGCCAGCATGGGGGCACCCGGCGGCCCGAGTGGTCGCGCGCTGGCGATCACCGGATCGTCTGGGGCCGCCAGCAGGCTTTCGGCGGCGCCCGCGGTCATCTCGACGGTCAACTCGCTGGACACCGTCCAGTCGCCCTCAGCGCAGCGGTAGTAGTTGGCGCGGCCGGCGGCGTCGTCGACCAGCACCGCCAGTCCCGAGATGGACGGCTGACCGGTGAACGGATTGCACATGCCCGCCAGTGGCATAGCGGCCACCACGGTTGCCTCGGTGAGGTTCTCCTCGAGCGTGGTGATGCCGAATCGGGCGAGCACGCTCAACGGGGTCTCGGGATCTGATCCCAAGGGCAGGAGATCAGGCATGCTTCCCGACGAATTCTCTTGCCTCAATGAGGAATTCCATCTGCCGGGCGACGTCGTCGAGTGGATCGAGGCTTCGTACCGAGCGGCACAGGACCACCGCGCCCTCCAATGCCGCGATGGTCGTGTGCGCCAACGCCGATGCCTCGGTATCGGCGAATCCGGCCCGGATGTAGGCCTGCCTGGACGCCTCGCTCCAACGCCGGAAGATGTCGCCCGCCACCGGAGTGAGGTCGACGTGGCCCTCGGCGCCGGATCCGACTGCGGCCGCGAGCACCGGGCAACCGGCGGTGTAGTCGCTGTCGATCAATTTCTCGCGCCACATCTCGACGAACTGGCGCAGCAGTGCGATCGCGCCCACGTCGGCGGCCTCGTCGATCCTCGCGGTGATCTCGTCTCCGGCGAAATCCAATGCCTCACGGACGATCTGACTGCGGCCCGCCGGAAAGTGGTGATACACCGATCCACGCGGAGCCCCGCTGCGGGCGAGCACCCCGTCGATCGTCACACCGGCGGCTCCGCGTTCGCGCAGCATGTCGGCGGCGCTGTGCAGCATCGTCACCCGGGTTGAACCGCGGGTGCGCCGCTCCTGCATTTACGCCACGCCCGACGGGCGCAGGGCTGGCAGCCCGAGCAGGTGGCGGCGCTTGGCCGCCCGACGCAGGAACCGGTATCCGGCGATGTTCAGTTCGACGACCCACGCAGGTGTCTCGGTGGTTTCCTGTGCCGGTGCGTTCCGGTCGGCGAGGGTGTGCGCCATAACCCACCTCCAAAGCGAGGAACATAACTATGGTTACGAACATAGTTCGGCCGATACCTTCGGGCAACTCCAGCCTGCCGGTTCGAGGTCACAGCTTGGTGACAGCGCGGGCACCGGTTTGGGTGTGACTTGAGTATGATTCTGCCTATATTTCACGGTGCGGAAGGTTAACCATGCAGGTCATCACCTCAATCGAGAACGCGCAGGCCCTGGTCGGCCAGGAACTCGGCGTCAGCGACTGGTTCCCGATCGATCAGCAGCGTGTCAACGATTTCGCCGACGCCACCGGCGACCACCAGTGGATTCACGTCGACGTGGAACGCGCCAAGACCCAGAGCCCCTTCGGCGGACCCATTGCGCACGGCTTCCTGACCCTGTCGCTCGTTCCCGCGCTGAGCAAGGGCAGCTTCCGACTCGAGAACGCCAAGCTCGCAATCAACTACGGACTGAACAAGGTTCGCTTCATGACGCCGGTTCTGGTGGGCAGCAGCATCCGCGTGCGGTCTGAGTTGGCCGAGGCCACCCCCGTCGACGACAACACCGTCAACCTGATCGTCAAGCACACGATCGAGATCGACGGCGTCGCCAAGCCGGCCGCTGTCGCCGAGATGATCGTCCGGGCGGTCTACTGACGATGAATCGGCGTCTACCGACTAGCTGAAGTTCCCGGCACGCAGCAGGAAGAAAACCTGGACGATCGTAGCGGCGGCCGCTGCGAGGACTGTGCCCGTAGCGATCACCGAGATCGCGGTCGATGCAGGCTTGCCGCGGCCGGCTCGGAACTGCAGCACGGCCAGGAAGACGACGGAAAGAAGCAGGCCCGCTGCGAGGGCGATCATCCTGGGCAACAGGTGTGGGTCATGCCGGTCGAGCAAGTCCTCGAAGGCGTTGAAATTGCCCTTGGCGACCGCCTGCCGATAGGCGGCTTTTTCCGCCCGCTGGTAGAACCACTCCCCGCTGGTGAATGGGGTCAACACCACATTGAGCGCCGCCAACGCGAGCACGGGCCCAATCAACCGGCGGTGCGGGCGCAGGGCGCAGACGACCGCCAGAATCGCTATCAGCGCCGGGATACCGGCAATGATCGGCACGTGTCAGGCCTCAGAGCTTCGGGGTGTACCCGAACGGCAGCAGCACGCTCTTGAGCTCGACGTACTCCTCGATGCCCTCCGGCCCGTTCTCCCGCCCGAGGCCGGAGTTCTTGTAGCCGCCGAACGGTGCGCCGGGGTCGAAGGCGTACATGTTCACCGCGTAGGTGCCGGTGCGGATTCTCGAGGCGATCTCAATGGCCTTGTCGAAGTCGGTCGTCCACACGCTGCCGGCCAGGCCGTAAGTGGAGTCGTTGGCGATCCGGATCGCGTCCTCCTCGTCCTCGTACGGCAGGATCGAGAGCACCGGACCGAAGATCTCCTCCTGCGCGATGGTCATGGAGTTGTCGACGTCGGCGAAGACCGTCGGCTCGACGAACCATCCGGTGTCCAGGTCCGGTCGGCCGCCGCCGGTGACCAGTCGGGCGCCTTCCTCCTGCCCCTTGCGGATGTAGCCCTCGACGCGCTCGCGCTGCTTCGCGCTGATGAGCGGACCGATCACCACACCCGGAGAGTCCGGCAGGCCCACCGGCATGGCGGCGACGGCGGCACCCACCTTCTCGACGATCTCGTCGTAGCGCGATCGGGGTGCCAGGATGCGGGTCTGCGCCACACAGGCCTGGCCCGAGTTCATCAGCCCGGAGAACAGCAGCATCGGCAGGGTGGCGTCCAGGTCGGCGTCCTCGAGGATGATCGCCGCCGACTTGCCACCGAGTTCGAGCGTGCACGGCTTGAGTTTCTCGGCAGCCAGCACACCGACCTCACGCCCCACCATGGTGCTGCCGGTGAAGGTGAACTTGTCGATCAACGGATTGGCCGTCAGCGCCTGCCCCGTCTCCGGTCCGCCGGGCACCACCGACAGCACGCCCTCGGGCAGGCCCGCCTCGGCGAACAGTTCCGCCAGTGCGTTGATGGTCAGCGGAGTCTCGGCGGCCGGCTTGAGCACCATCGTGCAGCCCGCGAGCAGTGCCGGCCCCAGCTTGTTGCACGCCAGGAACATCGGGACGTTCCAGGCGATGACGGCGCCCACCACTCCGACCGGCTCACGCAGCACCAGGGTCTGGCCGTAGATGCCGTCGCGGATGTCCTTCCAGGTGAACTTGTCCGCCGCCGTCGAGTAGTACTGAAGCCCCGACAGCGCGGCACCGAACTGCATCATGTCGATGATCAGTTGCGGCTGCCCGGTCTCGGCCTTGAGCAGGAACTTCAGTTCGTCGGCGCGGTCGGTGATCAGCTTGACCGCATTGGCGATCACGCCCTGGCGCTCCTGCGGGGTCATCCGCGGCCACGGACCCTCATCGAAGGCCTTGCGGGCGGCGGCACAGGCGGCATCGACGTCGGCGGCGGCCGCCCACGGAACCTTGCCGACGTACTCACCCGTGGCCGGTGAGTACACCTCGATAACCCTCGACGTCGACGGCTCGACCCACTGGCCGCCGATGAAGAGTTTGTCGAACTCGGTGCGATACGCCGTCTGTGTCATGTGGATCACATTACGTAGCGCGGAGTACCAACACCAGGTTGCTCACCAGGAACTCTCGCAGCCCCGGCACCGCGGTCATCCACCACGCCCACCGCGGGTGGTACCGGGGGAAGGCCGCCACCAGCGCACCCGTCGACTCGGCCCAGCGCAATCCCTCGGCCGCCGACACGGTGAACAGCGACGACCCGTAGTTGTTCTTGGGCGGATGCCCGTGGCGGCGGGTGTAGCGGGCTGCGGCCCGGGCGCCTCCGGTGTAGTGCCAGAGCCCCGTCTCGTGGCCGCCGAACGGGCCGAGCCAGACGGTGTAGGACAGCACCGCCAGCCCGCCGGGGCGGGTCACCCGCAGCATCTCCTCGCCCAGGCGCCAGGGCTGGGCGACGTGCTCGGCGACGTTGGACGACAGGCAGACGTCGACGCTGTCGTCGGCGAACGGCAGCGCCAACCCGGATGCGCGGACGAAGGCGCCGGGGCCGCCACGAACCTGGTGTTCGGCAGCGTGCATCTCGGTGGGGTCGGGTTCCACGCCGATGTAGCGCCAACCGGCCTCGGTGAACGCGCTCGCGAAGTAACCCGGGCCCCCGCCGACGTCGAGGACGGTGGACCCGGCGGGGTCGGCACCCGGACCGGCGAGCCACAGGTCGGTGACCATGGCGGCGGTGTCGTCGGCCAGTGCCCCGTAAAAACGGGCGGGGTCGCTCTGCTCGTAGCGGAACTCACCGAGCAGCCGCACCGAACGGCCCAGCGTGGCCCGTTGAGCCAAGAGATCGGTGACGCGCATCGCAATCCACCCTAGTGAAGCGGGGATAGGCTGGTCGGCGATGTCTGCCGCCCAATCTCCCGGGACGTCTCCCGTGCGCTCAGTACTGCTGCTGTGCTGGCGTGATACCGCCCACCCACAGGGTGGCGGCAGTGAGACGTACCTGCAGCGCATCGGTGCCGAGCTGGCTGAGTCGGGTGTCGATGTCACGTTGCGGACCGCTCGGTACCCGGGGGCAGCGCGCCGTGAGACCGTCGACGGAGTGCGCATCAGCCGAGGCGGCGGGCACTACACCGTCTACATCTGGGCTGGGCTGGCCATGGTGGCAGCCCGGTTGCGACTGGGTCCGCTGCGGCGCTCCCGTCCCGATGTGGTGATCGACGCCCAGAACGGGCTGCCTTTTCTCGCCCGGCTGGCCTTCGGCCGGCGGGTGATCCTCCTGGTCCACCACTGCCACCGCGAGCAGTGGCCGGTCGCCGGCCGGGTCCTGGGACGGTTCGGGTGGTGGGTCGAGTCCCGGCTGTCTCCCCGACTGCACCGGCACAACCAGTACGTGACGGTGTCGCTCCCGTCGGCCCGCGACCTGTCGGACCTGGGCGTGAACGCCGCGCACGTGGCCGTGGTGCGTAACGGGCTCGACGAGGCGCCGGCGGGCACCCTGGAGGGCGACCGCTCGGCCACCCCGCGGGTGGTTGTGCTGTCCCGATTGGTGCCGCACAAGCAGATCGAGGACGCACTCGACGCGGTGGCTGTCCTACGTGCCCGGGTTCCGGGCCTGCATCTGGACATCGTCGGCGGCGGGTGGTGGCTGGAACGTCTGGTCCAGCATGCCGGCCAGCTGGGGATCTCGGACGCCGTCACCTTCCACGGCCACGTCGATGAAGTCACCAAACACGCTGTGGTGCAACGGTCCTGGGTGCACCTGCTGCCCTCCCGCAAGGAGGGCTGGGGACTGGCCGTCATCGAGGCGGCACAGCACGGGGTGCCCACCATCGGCTACCGCAACTCGGGCGGACTCACCGACTCGGTGGTTGACGGGGTCACCGGACTCCTCGTCGACGACCACGCCCAGTTGGTCGACCGACTCGAGCAACTGCTCGGCGACCGGGTCCTGCGTGAGGAACTCGGCGCCAAGGCCGCCGCCCGAAGCCGCGAGTTCTCCTGGCCGCAGAGTGCGGCGGCGATGCGCAGTGTCATGGAATCGGTTCGCGACGGTAGCCGCGTCAGCGGCGTGATCTGACCGGGTAGCCGCGTCAGCGGCGTGATCTGACCGGGTAGCCGCGTTAGCGGCGTGATTTGACGGCCCCCGCCACAAGCCACGCCCCTGAGCCGACCAGCAGCCCCGCCCACATCAGGTGCGCGACCATCATGATGAAACGATCGCGATGCGGCGCAGGCATACTCGTGCCGCCCAGCCGGTAGAGCCCGATGTCACCGTCGTCGTAGGTGGCGGTGGCTTTCTCCAGTGTCCCCAGGGCCGCGCCCGTCGTCCCGGGGGTGTCCTTCTCCACGACCACCCAGCCCACGCCCGCCTTCGTCAGTGCGGCGGGCTCGGCGCCGGCCAGCAGCATCTGTTGAATCTCCCTGGCGCGGTTACCTTCCCCGAGTACGGGCTCGCCGGCCACGGCGAGGTCTCCGGTGGACAGCACGTCGGCACGCACCCATCGGGGGAACGGATCCAGCACCGGAGCGGGCCCGGCCCAGGCGAACTGGCGCATCACGTCCGCCGGCAGCACCGCGACGGTCTGGGGTTCGGGGCTGGAATTGACCGCGGCTGCAACGGCGTTCCAGCCTGCCGGGTACTCCGCAGGCCGCAGTGCGCCCCAGACGCCCCAGGTCAGGTCTGGCAGTACGGCGATCAGCGCGGCCGAGCACAGCAGGGCCGCCACCGGTGGGCGCACCCAGCGCCGCAGCAACACCACTGCCCCGGCCCCGGCCAGCGCATAGCCCGGCATCGCCAGCGCCACCCACTTCTGTCCGTCGCGCAGCACACCCAGGCCGGGGGCCGCGTCCACGAGAGTCCGCAGCAGTGTCTGACCGGACGCGGTAGCCAGTGCGGCAGGGACCAACACCGCCACCGCGGCCAGGATCAGCAGCGGTTCGGCCTGTGGGCGGCGCAACAGCGCCGGCACTCCGCACGCCACCACCGTCAGCAGGAGCACCGTCGCAAGCAGTGCGAAAGCTGTTGTGCGCGAATGCGGTACCGCCTCGGCATTCCAGATCCCGCCGAGGCCCGCCAGGCTGCCCAGGGTTCCCAGACCCGGTTCGGCCCGGGCTGCGAACGGCGCCAAGCCGGGCGAACTCGGTAGCGCGTTACTCAGGGCGGGAGCCACCAGCCAGGGCGTGGCCGCCAGCACCGCAAACCCGGAAATCCACGCAGCACAGCGCAGCCGGGCCACACCGGCACCGGGGACGCTGACACACACCAGTGCGGCGATGGCTGCGAGCAGCAGTCCGGTCGGGGTGAGCCCGGCCAGGGCTATCCAGAACGCCACGGCGGCCCAGTCCGAACGGCGCGGTTCCTGCGTCCGCAGACGAACCACCGCCGCCACCACCCAGGGCAAGCAGCCGTACCCGACAAGCAGGCTCCAGTGACCCTGCAACAAGCGCTCGGCGACATAGGGATTCCAGACCGCCATGGTGGTGGCGACCAACTGGCCCGGCCGGCCGGTCTCGGGCAACAGCCCAGCGGCCAGTCGGGCCGCGCCCAGCCCGGCCAGGAACAGGCCGGCGATCAACAATCCCTTGACCAGCAGACCGCCGTCGACGACGGCCGTCACCACGGCGATCGCAAAGTCCTGTGGCAGAGCGCGGGGGGCGGCCTGCGTCAGGCCGAGGGCGGCGTCGGAGAGATACGAACGCGGCGTCGAGACCGCGTCACGCAACAGCAGGTATCCGGGAGCGAGCAGCGGCGCGGACACCGCGAGGGTGAGAAACAGGGCGTAGCAGGGCAGAACCCAGCGCGCGGCCGGCTTCACACCGTCACCGCTCTGGCTGTGGGGACTCCCCATGTTTGTTGGCCGCACGGCGGGTGGGGATCTTCTCGGTGGGCGCCTGGGCTGCCGGCATGGGCCCGGTCTCGTCCTTGCCGAACAATCCGAGGTCGATATCGCTCTCGCCCGGCCCGAGCATCGCCGCCTCGACCCGTCCGCTGTACGCGACCAGAAGAGCGCCTCCGACCAGGGTGACCAGACCGGCGGCGGCAAAACTGATCGGCAGCACCCGCGACCACAGCCCGATCCGGTCCCGCTCGTCGCGGGCAGCCGCCACCTGGGACTCGACCGTCTGCTCGGTGGAGGTCACCGTGTAGTCGGCCAGGGCCGTCTCGGGCTTCAGCGCCTCGCGGGCGTAGTAGTGGTTGGCGTGCTCCTTGGCCTTGACGATGGTGCCGGTCACCGGATCGACCCAGAAGGTGCGCTTGGCCGCGTAGTAGCGCGTCATCGTGACCGGTTCGTAGGGATCGCCTGGGAGCCCCCACAGCTGGGCGCGCGCGGTGACCTCGCCGTCCTCGTTCTTGTCGTAGAGGGAGGCGTACTTGAGCGGCTCCACCAGCTTGCCGTCTGCGTCGTAGCCGACGTTCTGGGTGAAGCGGTACGTCGCCAGGCCGTTGACGTCTTCCTCGCCGTCGTAGTTGGCGTCGAACGGCTTCTGCGCTATCGGATCGAAGAACGGGTACGACTTCTTCTCGGTGTCGAACGGGAACCGGTAGGCCAGGCCCTCATGCGGCAGTGCGATGTTCGTCGGAGGCTTGTCGTCGCCGGCGGTGCGGGGCTTCTGAACCGAACCGCCGGGGCGTTCGCTGTCGGAAACCGCCTCGGCGGTGCTGCGGTTGAGCGTCACCGTGTCGACCATCGCCAGCAGCAGACCGTTGTCCTGCTGCTTGTCGGTGCGCCGGACGGTGGTGCCGACCTGGAAGGTGACGACGGTGGCGTTGGCCGGGTTTTCGACGGTGATGGCCTGCTGGGAGAGCAGCGGGACGTTCTTGTCGACGACGAAGCGCTCCGCGGACAGCGACGCCGGGTCCAGCGCCGTGCCGGTGCCGCTGCTCACCAGGGTCTCGTCGATGGTCAGCGGGATCTTGCGGATCTTGCCGGAGGTGTAGGTGGACAGCAGCAGCGCGGAAATCAGCAGTGCTGCCCCGAGCCCGATGACACTGAGGGCGGCAAGACGCACCATGCTTGCGCGGTTCACGCGGCCCTGGCCTCCCTTGCCTGGTGTTCCGAACTGCCCGGGTTGGTCGCGTTGACCCTAACAGCAGAAGCTGAGGCACACTGAGTCCTGTGAAGGCCGTGCCCGAGCAGGTTGGCGGGACCCAGCCCCGGAGCGATGGATTCCTGCCCGCGGTCGAGGGCATGCGCGCCTGTGCGGCGATGGGTGTGGTGCTGACGCACGTGGCATTCCAGACCGGTACCTCCGGCGGTGTCGTCGGCCGCCTGCTGCACCGCTTCGACTTGGCCGTCGCCGTGTTCTTCGCCCTGTCCGGTTTCCTGCTCTGGCGAGGGCACGCCGCCGCCGCACGCGGGCTGAGGCATCGGCCACGGACCGGGCACTACCTGCGGTCCCGGCTGGTCCGGATCATGCCGGGCTACCTCGTGGCCGTGGTGGTGATCCTGACCCTGCTGCCGGAGGCCAACCACGCCAGCTGGACTGTGTGGCTGGCCAATCTGACTCTCACCCAGGTGTACGTGCCGCTGACGCTGACCGCCGGGCTGACCCAGATGTGGAGCCTGTCGGTCGAGGTCAGCTTCTATCTGGCGTTGCCGATCCTGGCCGCACTGGCCTACCGGCTGCCGGTACGGGCGCGGGTCCCGATGATCGCCGCGGTCGCGGTGGCCAGCCTCGGCTGGGGGTTGTTGCCCATCCACACCGCGGAGGGGGTGAACTTCCTCAACTGGCCTCCGGCCTACGCCTCCTGGTTCGCCGCAGGCATGCTGCTGGCGGAGTGGACGGTCAGTCCGATCGGCCGGCCGCACCACCTGGCCCGCAATCCGTGGGCGATCTACGGGATCGCGCTGGTGGCCTACCTCATCTCGGCGTCGCCCCTGGCCGGTCCCAGGGATCTGGTGCCGGCGACACTGGGACAGTTCGTGGTGCGCACCTCGATGGGTGCGATCGTGGCGGGGACGCTGCTGGCCCCGCTGGTGCTCGACCGGCCAGAGACTCGGCACCGGATTCTCGGCAGCCCGGTCATGATCACCTTGGGGCGGTGGTCCTACGGCCTGTTCGTCTGGCATCTGGCGGCGCTGGTGATGGTGTTCCCGATGGTGGGCACCTTCATCTTCAACGGCGACCTGATCGTGGTGCTGATCCTGACCACGGTGCTCGGGTTCGCGATGGCCGCGGTCAGCTACGCGCTGGTGGAGAATCCCTGCCGGAATATGTTGCGGCGCTGGGAGTATCGGGAGAAGACGCCACCGCCGTTGGACAGCTCGGTCACCGACGTTCCGGAGCCTGTCGTCGCGCTGTGACAGTGCGGGTTATCACCTCATCGCGGACCGCCGAGCGCCGGGCCTTGCCGGCGTCGTCCCGCAACGGGGTGTCGACGAACTCCACGCTGCGCGGCACCTTGTAGTGGGCCAGTCGCTGCGCGACAAAATCCGCCAGGGCGGTCTCGTCGACGTCGCCCGACTCGGTGTGCACCAGCGCATGCGGCACCTGCCCGAGGTCCTCGTGGGGCACACCGACCACCAGGCAGGACAACACCTCCGGGTGTTCGGAGAGCGCGTTCTCGATCTCGGCGGGGTAGACGTTGCGGCCGCCGACGGTGAACATGTCGACCCGGCGGTCGGCGAGATAGAGGTAGCCCTCGGTGTCGAACCAGCCGAGGTCGCCCAGTGAGTCCCAGCCATTGCAGGTTTTGGCGGTGCTGCCGATGTAGCGGTAGGTGGGCCTGCTGCCCGGCTTCGGCCGCATGTAGATCTCGCCGACCACACCGGGCGCACACTCGTTGCCGTCGTCGTCGAGCACCTTCATCTGCCCGGACACCACCCGGCCCACCGAACCGCGGTGAGTCAGCCACTCGGTGCCGCTGATGAACGTCAGCGCCTGAAGTTCGCTGCCGCCATAAAGCTCCCACACCACCTCGGGGCCGAGGATCTCGATCCAGGCCTCCTTGACCGCCGGCGGGCAGGGTGCAGCCAGATGCCACCACCGGCGGATGGAGGCCAGGTCATAGCGATCCGGAGCTGCGCGGTACACCGGTAGCAGTCGCTGCATGATGGTCGGCACGGTCGCGAGGTAGTTGACCCTGTATTCGGTGACCAGCCGAAGGAACTCGTGCGGGTCGAACCGGCGCATCAGCACCAGGTGCTGGCCCGTCGCCAGAGCCCTTGTCGCCGAGGCGAAGCCAGTGCTGTGACTCAATGGCACCGAAACAAGTTGGGTGTCGGTCGGCAGGTTGCCCATCATCGCCGTCGCACCTCCGTTGCGGAAGCGGCCGTCGGCACCGGACTCGATCAGCTTGGGGCGTCCGGTGCTCCCGCCCGAAGCCATCGCCTTCAATGCCGGCGAAACCGCCTCGGGCAGTGGGGAATCTGAGACCTCCGGGCCCGGCTCGACATCGCCGGGCACCGACGGCGTCAGCCCGCGCGGGTCCGGGCG